>CALLLR010000100.1 GCA_938008185.1 uncultured Saprospiraceae bacterium | reverse complement strand
CTTGGGACGAGCATTTGCCAAAGGACTGGCAGAGCAAGGTGTGAGGGTTTTTACATTGGACAGGAACGAGGAAGCTTCTCAAGTAATGATTGAGGATTTTAAAAAAATGAACTTATCCCTGGAATCCGTAAAGTGCGATGTACTGGATGAGGCGTCGGTAGAAAATGCTAAAAATACGGTAATTGAAAAGGCGGGAAGAGTGGATATTTTAATCAACGGTGCGGGAGGAAATATGCCGGGAGCTACCGTGATGCCGCAGCAGACAGTCTTTGATATTTCAATTGAACACTTCAGAAAAGTAACCGATTTAAACTTACTGGGAACCGTTATTCCAACCATTACTTTTACGAAGCCGATGGTTGAACAGGGTAGCGGTTGCATCATTAATATTTCTTCGATGTCTGCTTTTTCACCTTTAACCCGAGTTGTGGGATACTCCGCTTCCAAAGCGGCCATTAATAATTTTACCCAGTGGATGTCCGTCGAATTAGCTAATAAGTACGGCAGCGGAATCAGGGTCAATGCGATTGCTCCCGGTTTTTTTGTCGCTAAACAAAATCGTTCTCTGTTACTCAACGAAGACGACTCACTGACCGCCAGAGGCGAGACCATCATCAGCCAAACACCTATGAAAAGATTTGGTAAACCGGATGACTTGGTCAGTACACTGCTTTGGCTTTGTGACGATAAATCTTCCTTTATTACGGGAATTATTGTACCGGTGGATGGTGGCTACAGTGCCTTTAGTGGTGTGTAGAATTTTTTAACTTAGATGAATAATTAAATGACAAAACTTGAACAAACTTGGCGCTGGTATGGACCAGATGATCCGGTTAGCTTGTCCGATATTCGGCAGGCGGGCGCCACCGGAATTGTAAATGCACTGCACCATATTCCCAACGGAGAAATTTGGACAACCGAAGAAATTTCGAAGCGGAAAGCGGAGATTGAAGCAGCTGGACTAAATTGGTCAGTGGTGGAAAGCATTCCCGTTCACGAAGATATTAAACGGGCATCTGGCAGGTATCTGGAATATATCGAAAACTATAAGCGGAGTATTGTTAATTTGTCAGTTTGTGGTGTGAAAATAGTGACCTATAATTTTATGCCCGTTTTGGACTGGTCACGTACGGCTTTAGATCATCCCATGCACGATGGTTCGACGGGTTTGTTTTTTGAAAAGGTAGCTTTTGCAGCTTTTGATCTGTTTATTCTGAAAAGACCAAATGCAATGGCTGATTACCCCGCAGAAATGTGCAAAAAGGCACAACTGAAATTCGCCAGAATGACTGCTGAGGAAAAGGAAAAACTGACCAAAAATATTATTGCGGGCTTACCCGGAGGAACAACGGAAGAGGTGACGGATTTGTCCAGATTTCAGAAAATTCTGGATACCTACAAAAATATTGATGCAAAAATATTAAGAAAAAATCTGGTTTTCTTTTTAGAACAAATTACTCCGGTCGCAACGGCCGCTAACGTAAAATTGGCCATCCATCCTGATGATCCGCCTTTCCCGTTATTGGGCTTGCCAAGAATTCTGAGCACGGCCCAAGACGTAGATTATATTTTTGATAAAGTAAAACCACCCGCCAACGGTTTGTGTTTTTGTACGGGTTCTTTTGGTGTCCGACCAGATAATGATTTGCCTGAAATGGTTAAACGATTTGGTGATCGAATTAATTTTATTCATCTACGAGCCACCAAACGTGACGCAGAAGGAAACTTTTTTGAAGCCGATCACCTCAACGGAGATGTCGATATGTACGCAGTTATGAAAAATTTACTAAAGGCTGCTAACCAACAAAATACGGCTATCCCAATGCGTCCGGATCACGGTCATAAAATGCTCGATGATTTAACTAAAAAAACAAATCCGGGCTATTCTGCGATCGGTAGATTGCGAGGACTGGCAGAATTGCGAGGATTGGAATTAGGAATTTTGAGGTCGATGGAAGAATCTCAAACAGTAAATTAAAAAGCATGATCAAACCATTTTTAAACGATAATTTTTTACTGCAAAATACAACGGCAGAACGACTCTTCCACGATTTTGCCAAAAATCTTCCCATCATAGATTATCATAACCATCTACCTCCGGATGAGATTGCGAATGATAAAAAATTCTCTACCATCACAGAAATTTGGCTAAAAGGCGATCACTACAAGTGGCGAGCCATGCGGGCAAATGGAATTGACGAAAAGTTTATTACCGGAGCAACGAGTGACAAAGAAAAATTTATTAAATGGGCAGAAACGGTTCCTTATACTATGCGCAATCCATTGTACCACTGGACTCATTTGGAACTAAAAAAATATTTTGATATTTCCGAAACACTGAGCCCAAAAACAGCCGACGTCATTTATGAAAAAACCAATACGCTATTACAGACAGATGCGTTTTCGGTCAACGGATTACTGGAAAAAATGAAAGTGGAGGTAGTTTGTACAACGGACCACCCAACGGACGATTTGATGTTTCACCAGCAGCACCAGCAGAGTGATCGCGCCGTGAAGATGTTGCCTACTTTTCGTCCCGACAAGCTAATCGTTATTGATGGTCCTGATTTCCTCGATTTTTTAAATGCCTTAGAAAAAGTTGTCGGAAAGGAAATCTTCACTTTCGATGATCTGCTAATTGCTTTGGAAAACAGAATAGATTTTTTTGATCGTTTGGGTTGTCAATTGTCCGATCACGGATTATCCCAACTCTACGACGTAAAATTGAAACGAGAAAATTTAGACAACATTCTACAAAAGAGAAAAAATATGGAGCGTGTTTCTTGCGAAGAAGCACAGGTTTTTCTTATGGCTTGCATGCACGAACTGGGCAAAATGTACCACCAAAGAGGATGGACTATGCAACTGCATCTGGGAGCGATTAGAAATAACAACGGTCGATTACTACAGTCCGTTGGTGCCGATGTCGGCTGCGATAGTATTGGCGATTTTTCGCAGGCGGAAGGACTCTCCAGTTTTCTCAATCGACTGGATGCCGAAGATCAGTTGACCAAAACCATTCTTTATAATCTTAATCCAAGGGACAACGAACTATTTGCGACGATGATGGGAAATTTTAATGATGGGACCACCGCTGGAAAGATTCAGTGGGGTTCTGCTTGGTGGTTTTTAGACCAAAAAAACGGGATGGAAAAACAGTTGAATACTTTGTCCAATATGGGATTGCTCAGCCGTTTTATCGGAATGCTTACGGATAGTCGGAGCTTTTTATCTTTTCCACGACACGAATACTTTCGTAGGATTTTATGTAACTTAATTGGGCAAGACGTCCACAGTGGAGAACTGCCAAATGACATCGAATGGCTGGGGAAAATAGTGGAAGATATTTGTTATAAAAATGCGAAAAAATATTTCGATTTTTAGGGCCGTTTAAGCAAGATTTAATTAACTTAACCACATGAAACGATATTCGTACATTTTTTATTTTTTGGTGTTTTTTGGAATGAGTTCTTGTCAGCAGCTGGGTGATCAGAAAGTGGTTTACCTGGCGCATACTTTACCTACTTCGCATCCGGTCCACCAGGGAATGGAAGTTTTTGCCAAAGAAGTAGCCAGAGAGTCCAACGGAGCACTTAACGTCAAGATTTTTCCGGATGGCCAATTGGGAACCGAACGTGAGGTGCTGGAATTATTACAGATCGGTAGCATTGCGATGACAAAAGTAAGTGCGGCGGCGATGGCTAATTTTGCACCCGAATTTAAAGTGATGGGCGTTCCGTATTTATTTCGGGACAAAGAACACTTATTTAATGTTCTGGAAGGTAAAACAGGAGAAGCTATTCTCGTCGGAGGAAGTGAATATTTATTGCGGGGTCTTTGTTTTTATGATGCTGGTAGTCGCAGTTTTTACACCAAAAATCGACCAATTAAAGCACCGGAAGATCTGAAAGGACTTAAAATAAGAGTAATGAATCACCAAATGTCCGTTGCTATGGTCAACGAAATGGGTGGTTCTGCTACCCCGATGGCTTATGGCGAATTGTACACGGCACTCCAGCAGGGCGTCGTGGACGGTGCGGAAAATAATCCACCTTCATTTGTAACCTCCGGACATTATGAGGTATGTAAATTTTATACCCTTGATCAACATAGTTCTATTCCTGATGTATTGGTCATCGGAACAAAATACTGGGATACTTTAAGTGAAAAAGAAAAGGAATGGATGAAAACAGCGGCTAAAATTTCTACTAAAGCGCAAAAAGAATTTTGGGCAAAAAACGTCGAGGAATGCATGACAAAATTAAAAGCCGCTAACGTTGAAATATTTTATCCTGATAAAAAACTATTTGCCGAAAAATCGAAAGCCGTTTTGGAGGAATTTAAAAAAGACCCAAAAATGAATAAACTGGTAAGTGAGATTCAGGCGCAATAAAGTCTAATATGAAAAAAATATATCAAAATCTTAATCGCACCATCGAATTTGTGCTGGTGTTTATTTTTGCCCTGCTGGTGCTGGATGTTTTGTGGCAAGTATTTGGCCGATATGTCTTAAATCAATCCTTTTCGTTTACCGAAGAGTTTGCAAGGTTTGCGTTGATCTGGCTGTCCATTCTTGGTGCCGCCTATCTAAATGGTCAGCGGGATCACCTTTCTATGGATTATTTATTACAAAAACTAAGTCCCGAAAAATTGGCAAAACGAAAAAAAATCATTGAGATGATGATGTTTGTCTTTGCTTTGGTGGTGATGGTAATTGGGGGCGGAAATCTGGTTTATACCACCCTGTATCTGGGACAAATATCTCCCGCTATGCACATTTCACTGGGATATGTTTACGCGATTGTTCCAGTTAGTGGCTTATTAATTATGTTCTATTCGATTTACAATCTGTCATTTTATAATCAGCCATCAGCCGAACAGTAGCGTTTTTAAGTGATGAAAATAAAATTGTCTTCATAAAGTAAATCTTAAACGCCAGTATATGTCCATTGAATTAATTAGTATACTCCTTTTATTTATCAGCTTTTTTGTACTGTTGGCTTACGGAGTTCCAGTGGCTTACAGTATTGGTATTTCTACCACCATCACTATTCTACTGAATATAGCAGCGGTACCAGGCATTACAACGGTGGCGCAAAGGATGACCACAGGGATTGATAGTTTTGCCTTGTTGGCCATTCCATTTTTTGTTCTGGCTGGAGAATTGATGAACCGGGGAGGTATTGCCAACCGACTCATTAATTTTGCCAAGTCGATGGTCGGTAGTCTGCCCGGAGGTCTGGGGTACGTCAATATTTTAGCGGCTATGCTTTTCGGTGCGATCTCTGGTTCGGCGGTTGCCGCCGCATCGGCCATCGGGAGTGTAATGACCGAGCGGATGGAAGATCAGGGTTATCCCCGTCCATTCAGTGCCGCTATTAATATCACCGCATCTACAACGGGATTATTAATTCCACCCAGCAATGTTTTGATCGTATATGCGCTGGCCAGTGGTGGGGCTGCCTCGGTTGCGGCGCTTTTTGTAGCCGGTTATCTGCCCGGACTTTTAGTAGGGGTAGCCCTGATGATTGTGGCGGCAATAACTGCCAGAAAAAGTAAGTTTAAGGCTGGAGAACGAATTCAGCTTGCTCAGTTATGGGTAGATTTTCGCAGCGCATTTTTTAGTTTATTAATGCTGGTGATTATTGTTGGAGGAATTGTGCAAGGGATCTTTACGGCTACAGAAGCTGCGGCCGTAGCGGTTTTGTACGCATTGGTTTTAGGATTTAGTTATAAAACGATTGCTGCCAAAGATTTACCGAGTATCTTGTTGAATAGTGCCAAAACTACGGCGATCGTCATGTTTCTGATTTGTACGTCGATGGCGATGTCGTGGCTCTTTTCTTTTGAAAGTATTCCGCAATTGATGACGGGATTTTTACTGGAAACGGTCAGTAGCCCGATCCTGATTTTTTTGATTATCAATCTCACCTTGCTAGTCGTTGGAACCTTTATGGATATGACGCCGGCCATTCTTATTTTTACCCCCATTTTTTTACCCGTAGTAACCTCTCTGGGAATGGATCCCGTGCATTTTGGAATCATCATGGTCTTAAATCTTTGTATTGGATTGTGTACGCCACCGGTAGGAACTATTTTATTTGTCGGAGCGGGCGTCGCCAAAATTTCTGTGACCAAAGTGATTAAACCTTTAATGCCTTTTCTGGCGGCGATGGTCATCGTACTTTTTATGGTTACTTTTTTTGAAGGTATTTCGTTATGGTTGCCAAGCCTTTTTGGGTTATAGGACTTACGATAAAATTAAAATTTTAAAAATAAATAAATGAGCATTTTAAAAGCATTTGATCTTACCGGAAAAACCGCACTTGTTACCGGTTGTAATCGAGGAATTGGTAAAGGGATGGCACTCGCCATGGCGGAAGCTGGTGCGGATGTCATTGGTGTTTCTGCCACCATAAAATTGGCGGGAAGTGAAATCGAAAAAGAAGTGGTGGCACTTGGACGGAAATTTAAAGCCTACCAGGCAGATTTTTCGGATAGAGCATCGGTTTATACTTTTATTAAAAATATGGAAGATAACGAAAAGCCGATTGATATTTTGATTAATAATGCTGGAACCATTAAAAGAGCACCGGCAGCAGAACATTCCGACGAATATTGGGACCACGTCATTGAAGTAAATTTAAATTCCCAATTTGTTCTCGCCAGAGCTTTTGGAAAAAAAATGCTGGAAAGAGGAAAGGGGAAAATTATTTTTACCGCCTCGCTACTTACTTTTCAGGGAGGAATTACCGTACCCGGCTATGCGGCCAGTAAAGGTGCAATCGGTAGCCTGATAAAAGCACTGTCCAACGAATGGGCAGGTAAAGGTGTTTGTGTCAACGCCATCGCCCCCGGTTACATTGCCACCGATAATACGCAGGCTTTGCAAGACAACCCGGAAAGAAATCAGGCGATCCTGGCCAGAATCCCAACCGACCGGTGGGGGACGCCGAGTGACTTTAAAGGACCCGCCGTATTTTTAGCGTCCGATGCGTCCAACTACGTAAGCGGAGAAATACTAGTGGTCGATGGCGGCTGGATGGGCCGGTAATTATTTTCAACTCAACAAGCGAAGCGCTTCAATATTTTAACACTCAATAATTTTTTATAAACTAACTCCCAACTGGGAATAAAAAAAGAAACATGGAAGAAAGATATGAATCAAGCCCCAACGAAGTAGAACGGATGAATACCCAAGAATTGCGCAGTAACTTTTTGGTAGAAAGTATTTTCAAAAAGGGAAAGTCAAGTTTTGTGTACAGTCATTACGATCGAATGGTTATGGGGGGGATTATCCCGACAACCAAAGCCATCAACTTGCCCAATTATGATGCCTTAAAGAGTAAATATTTTCTTGAAAGAAGAGAAGTAGGAATCATTAATATTGGAGGGAAAGGAAGTATCGTAGCAGATAAGAAAACTTATAAGATGGATAAATTGAGTTGTCTCTATTTGAGTAAAAATACCAAAAAAGTCAGTTTTAAATCTACTTCCAAAACAAAGCCCGCAGAATTCTTTTTATTTTCGGCACCTGCTCACAAAGAATTTCCTAGTACCTTGTACACCAAAGAAAAAGCATTACCTTTTACTTTGGGAGCCAGTGAAACTTCCAATCACCGGACGATCTACAAATACATTCATCCCGAGGGAATCGAAAGTTGCCAGGTGGTTATGGGATTGACCGTTTTAAAAGACGGAAGTGTCTGGAATACTATGCCCGCACACACGCACGACCGTAGAAGCGAAGTGTATTGTTATTTTGATGTGCCTAAAGATCAGGGAGTGATGCACTTTATGGGGAAAGCCCAGGAAACAAGACACCTTTGGGTCCAGAATAACCAGGCAATTATTTCTCCACCCTGGTCGATCCACGCGGGTTCAGGGACGGCAAGTTATTCCTTCATCTGGGCAATGGCGGGTGAAAATCAGGACTTTACGGATATGGACTTTATTCCGTTGAAGGAGATTCGGTAAGAAAAAAGGGCTTTTGGGGGAGTTTTGAGTTTCGGGGTTTAACTAAGCTCAAAACTCCAAACTTCTTTTTTTCTCCAAAAACGCTTTCACTTTCTGCAAAAATCCCTCGTAGTTTTCTAATTGATTCTTACTCGTCAGTCGAATTTTCTCCTTTTGATATAGTAGAAATAATTTTAAACAGCTTCAAAAAAAAATAGCTTCGCACCGATTCTGTAGAAGTATCTATGCGAAGCCATAATTAAAAATAAAGTTCCTTTTTTTATTTCTAACCATACGCTTTATAGTGATGATCTTATTGCACCACTAACTTCCGGTAATCCGTCTGGTCCAAAGATTCCAACCGGACCATATAAACGCCACTGTTCAAATCAATGTCTAAATTACTACCGCTGGACACTTGCTCAAATCGTTGGCATACTTTTCCGGTGATATCTAAAATGTTGATATCTACGTGAGCTAGTTCTTCAGGTAAGGTTATTTGAATAAAATTCTGGGTTGGATTGGGTATAATCTCCACCAGAGTAACCTCAAGCTCTTCAGTGGCAGTAATTCCAAAAACAATGTTAAGCGTTGTATCGCTGGTGATATTGGCATTGACTTCCTGCGTTACGCCGTTATAGTCGATAAAAATTTTATGCTGCCCTTTAAAGGGGCGAAAAGTGCTGAGACCATCGATGTTTGTCGTCTCTGTTTCGTTGGTCCACCATTCGTCAAAAACCAGATTGTTGAATGCTTCTCCGGAAGGTTTAAGGTTCCAGTCAAGATCAAACATGGGCGCATTATTTTTCCAATGATTGCCGTCCCAGAATCCCCACATGATAAAAGCATCAATTCCGTCGTGGCTAAAAATCATGGTCAGAAAATCGTTTAGATATTTTGCCTGGGTTTCTGGAGAAACATTTGGATCGATGTCGTATTCCGTAATTTTCATTCGCTTGCCAAAGCTGGTCTGAAAATCGTCGAGCATTTCTTTTACTTTCAAAATAGAAACGGGACTGGCACCAATATGTGCCTGAAATCCGATCCCGTCCAACTTGGTGCCACTGTCCATGACTTCCTGAATAAAGTCTTTATAGCGATTGATGGTACTCGTGTTAGCGCCTCCGGAAAATAGCGCATAATCATTCAAGTAATTTATTTTGTTTGGTGCCAGTTCGGTCGCCTTGTCAAAAACTTCCGGATATAGTTCTCTGCCCGTAATGTAACCCGGCGTATTCTGAAAAGCGTTTTCCAGATCTCTGACAAAAGTAATTTCATTGATTACATCCCATTCGTTGACTAGCTCGCCCAGAACGGGGTGGAGCAGCATAGATTCGAGACGCGCGTCAATACGTTCTTTAATATATTCAAGATTGTTTTGGTTTTGTAAAATATCGTCCGGCATTTTATCCCATCCCGGCCACAATAGCGTATGTCCACGAAAGTCAATTCCCTGATTGTCTAGCCAGACCACACCGTTAACGGTCTCATCAGGGGTGCCAATCCATTCTTCTTCCCATCCGTCCCATTTCAGGGCATTTTCGCTAACTGCTGCATTAAAGCCGTGGCCTTGTCCGTCCAGGTTTCCGATTTTTTGGAGGTAGGTTTGATTGAAACAATTATTACCCGGAAAGCGGCACATGACCATTGCCGAGCCAAAACCAAATTCGTGTTCCTGCATTTCGACCCGTACCGTAGCATCGGGAATTGCGTTCCCATTTATGTCCATTACCGATATATCCATATCTGCTTTTCGTAAAGTTTCAATTCGATTAGCGGCTTCTGCGCGCCAGGGAGCATCGTCTTCTGATCCACCGTAGCTATCTGCGGATAAGCTAAAAGGTATATCGCTCAATTCATATTGATCACCTAGGTTTAAGGCGGTAAAGCCCCCTATCTGAAAATTTTGTGCAGTATTGCCCAGGTGAAAACCGAAGGATAAGGCATTGGCTGAATAATTATTGGACGCTTCTATCGCAATAAAATACTGTTCCCATTCTGCGGTCAGGTTAATCGCCTGGTAAAACTCTTTTTCAAAATCAGAGGTACGTTCTATAAAAATGGGTAAATCAGAATTCGCGCTGGTCCGTTTTCCCCAAAAGGTCAATAATACGATATCACCTTGACTGATTGAATTTATATTGCGGATTCCCAGACCGGCAGCCCACGGATCTCCTACTGTATTATTGGTAACACTAACCACTCTGGAAAATTCATTTCCTGGAACCTCAAAGGTCGTTCTTGTGGCACCTCCAAAAATGTAAAAAGTATTATTTATGCTTATTTCAGTATTGTTAAAAACAAAAGAAGAGACTTCCAGAGAATAATCTTCCTGCAGCGTTTCGATTAGATTATTATGGTAGGCATCCTGAGCAAAAGTGGGTAAACTGAACAGGAAAAACGAAAGGATCATAAATATTCTCATGCTGTTATTTTTTTAATTTAGCCTGCCTGTCTGTCAAGGTACGCAGGTAGATTTGTTCGTGTATTTATTTTAAAAAAAGAAGAAAAGATGTTTGCCTCGTTTTATGCGAGGCAAACATCTTTAATAAAAATTATTATTCTTTAGTAATCTTTTCTGAGGCCACTAAGGTACCGTCAATGGTCGCCGTCAAAACGTACATTCCGCTATTCAGTTGACTCAGATCAATCGATTGATACATGGTACCCGCCGTCTGTGAAGATTGGTGCTGAATGGCCGTTTTCTGACCCAACATATCATATATTTCAATGGTTACTTCGCCTCCTTTTAATAAGCCCATTTCGAAAACGATCTCGTCTCCGGCAGGCATAGGATAGATTTTGGCAGAAGCGGCTTGATCGTAATCAACTACCCCAACTATTAGTGGACTGCCAAAAGAAATCCAGTCGATGTCAATTGTTCCCGCAAATCCACCGTTGTCCGGATCGGGATAGAATAAAATAGATTCAACTCTTTGTCCGTCTACCGGGCAAGTAGTACCGTCGGGACAATCAGGGCTGAAGCCCGCATCTAAATATCTTCCGGTAAAGTCATATTCTACCAAACCATAATCAGTCGGTAATACGGGTTGTAGCGCCGAAGAGTTGGTAGTATATCCTTGGTAGTCGATCAAATCAATTCTGAACGGAATATCCGCTACCGAAGAACGAGCAAAGATAAATACTTTTCCGTCCCCTCCTTCTACATTCAGTCTGACTTCCTCGTTGACATCCTGGTCGTGTGGTTCGTAAACAATAGCTCCGTAAGGATTTGCAGTTCCGTCACCCGTAATTGTTAAAATGCTATTTGCTTCGGTATTTACCAAACCAGTTGCATCTCCGTGGAAAGAATTATCATCGTTATCAAAGTCATCTGCGTAGTCTAATATTCCTATGGGTTCAGGATTTGGATCTTCCAGTGGTTCGATGGTAGAAACCCAATCAATCGTTACTGTTCCTATGAAACCACTCGCTCCCGGATCGACGTAAAATAACATGGTAGCAATTTTGCTGGCATCTACCAGACAGGGAGGATCGGTACAAGGAGCACCGCCGAATCCAGCATCTACATATCGACCCGTAAAGTCATATTCCAGAATTTGATATTCGGTAGATAAGGCCATTTGAATAGCATTAGAGTTGGTAACAAAACCCATATCGTCAATAACATCTATTCTAAGATTGGTAGCGTCAACACTACTTTTTGCTTTGATCCATACTTTATTATTGGGTGTCAAATCGACTAGAATTGGCGCTAGCGTTTCCTGATCGTGTAATGTGTAAGCAGAAGCCGTAAAATCCATAGAACCTCCATCGCCGGTCAAAATAAGTTCGTTACCTGTTTCCACTACCGAAAATCCGTCGGTGTCTCCCCAGTTAGAACGATCATCATCATCAAACTGGTCAGCGTATGTATCCACTTCTGCTTCCAGCGGCGCGCCGAAAGAAATGTAATCAATCATTACCGTTCCTTCGAATCCTCCATCTACTGCATTAATATAAAACAGTACATTGTTAATTGCTGTAGGATCTACTGGGCAAGTAGACATTCCATTGGTGGGGCAAGCGTCCGAAAATCCGAGGTCGGTATATTGTCCATCAAAATCTAGCTCAATCAAGGAATATCCATCTCCTAGGGAGCGGGTAAAAGAAGGAGCGGAGGTGATAAAACCCAGCGTATCCATTAAGTCTATCCTTAGCAAAGTACCACTGGCGAGACTGGATTTAGCTTTAATAAACATTTTGTGATTTCCAGTTACATCCAGTACCACCGGCTCCAGCGTTTCCTGATTGTGAAGGCTGTAGGAAACTGCGGCAAAAGGAGTAGCTGTCCCGTCTCCAGTAATGGATAAATCGGTTCCGGCTTCTACTGCGAGATAACTTTCACTCTCCAAAAAGGCACCGTCACCATTATTAAAATGATCATCATAAACTGCCACTGCCTGACCAGGATCAATTGGCTCCAGAGGAATACCAACAGAAATATATTCTATTTCAACTTGTCCGGCAAAAGCTTCGACTCCGGGATTGATAAAAATGACAAAAGTTTGGATTGTTTCTGGATTTACAGGGCAGTTTCCCTGACCTGGAGGCTCAGAAGTACAAGGGGTTCCTCCCCAGCCTAAATCAGTTAATACGCCCGTATAGTTGTACTCGTACGTTTTCCATTCATCGGTAATCACCTTGGTGATACTTCCTTGCGTTGAAATAAAACCATTGTTGTCTCCTACGTCAACCCGTACGGATACACCGTTAAGGTTTGATCTCATCCGAACGTATACTTTATTGTCGCCAGCCGAAAGATCAAAACTGGAGGGGGTGAAATTTACTTGATTGTGTACACCATACCCCATTGGGTTAAAAGGACCATTGGTACCATCTCCCGTGATGATCCACTTTGAATCAACGATTTCCTGGGTAAAACCATCGCTTGTACTTACAAAATTGATCGTTGAATCAACATTGTCAAACAATTCCTGAAAAACATCAGACATCGGAGGCTCCAGTGGTTCGGTTCCTACGGAGATAAAATCCATAATTACGGTCGTTCCGTTCATCGGCTGTCCCGGATTAATAAAGAAAAGAAGTTGGGAAATATTCGTAGGATCTACCGGACAATTACCTTGTCCAGGTACCGGAGGCGTGCAGGAGGTGCCTCCCCAGCCAGCATCTACGTATTTGTCGGTAAAATCAAATTCTAAAACGGCATAATCGTTCAGCAGCGTTTTTACAATCGCATTTTGACTCGTGACAAATCCGTCCGCATCCAATACATCGAGTCTAAACTGCGCACCAATATTACTAGCTTTGGCTTTAATGAATACTTTGTTAGTTTCTGAAATGTCGATGTTCATTGGTACTCCGGTAGTTTGGTCGTGTGGCTGGTAAGAGATAGCATTCCATTCTATTCCGGCTGAATTGTCACGGACGAGGGTCCATTCGCCGTTGGCTTCTTCGGAAGTAATACCGGGCGGTATGCCAGTATTGTCGGCTGATCCGTTGTCAAACTGATCAAGGTAAACCTGTGCTTCTGATTGCATACTAAAAAAGCAAATCAGGAAAAGGGGGAGTATAAATTTTTTCATGTCTACGTTAATTTTGGTTAAAAAATGATTTATGCTAATTAGACGGTTGGCTGATTGGTTAGCTGGCTTCCTTTCATCAGGATGATACGGTGGAAAGCGTCAACTAGTCAATAGCTAACTGACCAATAGTTAGTTTACTTGTACAAATTTTATATTATCAACATTAGCCTCAATGGCCGACGTTGCCATATTATTATTGACTAAATGTATTTTTAGATTTTTAATAATTTGCGGATTGACCTGTAAGCCACTTACATCTTCAAATCTACTCAGTGGAATAGAGATATGATGCCAGCCTTCCTGACTG
>CALLLR010000099.1 GCA_938008185.1 uncultured Saprospiraceae bacterium | reverse complement strand
AACTTTTCAAGTATGCAGACCTTCAGATTTCCTTCACCTTTGGAGTTCTTTAGAGACAGAATAGCATTTAAGGCAGTAGTTGAAAATCACTTCTAGCCAGAGTAATTGCACGAGGTTAGTCGACGGAGAACAAATTTTTATTTCTTGTTTTTTTACTATTAAATTTTTTATTATGAACGTCGTCAAACAAAATTTGGGAATAGATGTAGATTCTAAGGAGTTCAAAGTCTCCCTTCAATTTCTAATGAAAGATCTGAAGGAAAGCTTTCGCGTTGACATGCTTTATGGGACACTCACTTTTTGGACTTTAAAATAGTAGATTATCTCCGCAAATATTTCCCCAAAAAGCCCATCATCACCCGATAAACTTCAAATTTGTTCTCCTCGTTATGGAACCCATGCCCTTCGTTATATTTTACCATATAAGGCACCTCAATTCCTCTGGCTCTTAAAGATCGTACGATTTGATCTGCTTCGTCAATATTTACCCTTGGATCATTGGCTCCTTGAATGACCAGTAGTGGTGTTTTGATTTGATCCGCGTGTAGCGCGGGAGAGTAAGCTTCCATCATTTCACGGTCTTTTTCCGGATCACCAACCATTTCGTACATCATTTCCAGATAGGGCTTCCAGTAGGGTGGAATGGTTTGTAGAAAAGTCAGCAAGTTAGAAACACCTACGTAGTCCACCGCACAGCAGTACAAGTCAGCAGTATAAGTAACACCTGCCAGGGTCGCATAACCACCATAGCTTCCTCCGTAAATAGCGATTCGTTTTGGATCGGCAATGCCTTCATTGATCAACCAATGGACACCGTCGGTAATATCATCCTGCATTGACTGCCCCCATTGTTTAAAGGATGCTTCCCAAAATTTACGACCGTATCCGGTGCTTCCTCTAAAATTGATCTGCAACACGGCGTAACCACGACTGGCCATCAATTGTATTTCTGGGTTATATCCCCAGTTGTCGCGGTGCCACGGACCACCGTGGGGATTAACAATCACCGGAATATTTTCTGGCGTTACCTGTGGCGGAAGCGTAAGATAACCGTGAATCTTTAGACCATCCCGTGCGGTAAACACGATGGGTTGTACGGTCGCCATATCGGCTTCGTCAATCCAGGGACTAACCTCAGAAATCATCTTCAGGGTATCCGTTTTTTTATCATAAAAATAATAAGTCCCCAAGGAACGATCACTCACTGTTCGGATAATATATTTGTCTTCTTCCCGGTTTTTGCTGACTAAATAAACTTCATAATCTCCCAGATCTCTTTCTAAACGATCCTGCAGTTTTGCTCTTTCCTCATCCAGAAAATGATAGTGAAATTTGTCGGTAGTATACGTTACGTGGGTAAGTACTTTACGTTTGCGAGAATAAGAAAGCCCGGAAACATCTACGGATTCGTGACTAAAAATAGGTGCACCTGTTTCTTTTCCTGTTTTAAGGTTGAAGCGAATAATTACTGCCTTATCCCGATTTAAATTAGAACTAACAAATATAATATTGGGATCAGAAAAATCAAAAAACAACGGAGAAATACTTTCCCTGAAATCCGTCTTAATTACTTCCTGGAAGGGTTGGTTCTCGTTTTCTCGGTACATCAAAACGGTATTGGTTCCATCTACCAATTTGCTGGCCAGACGAAGCTTTCCCTGGTGATCGGTCATCCACTGATCCAGGGGTTCCATCGGGTTAGTGTTTTCTGCCAACTGAATTAGTTTACCAGAATTAATATTCAGACGATAAGGATCAAACAATTGTGGATTATTTTTATTCAAACCAATAATAATGGCGTCCTCTTCGTCTTTTAAATCATCGATTATTTGAATGCGAACTTTATCAAAAGGCGTGAGATCTTTAGAATTTTGACCATCCTTGTCCACCGCCAATAGTTTAAAATTTTCATCTCCACCGCTGTCTTTGATGAATAGTAACCGGTGATCATTTGCCCACAGATAACCACTGATGTCACGTTCTGTTTCGTGAGTGATCTGTACGGGGTTGCCACCGCTAAGTGATTGGGTAAAGATATTTTTTCTGCCACCAACAGGACTAAGATAAGCATAGTGTGTTCCGTCCGGAGAAAGTTGGTATCCCGTCTTTTCTGGCGTCCGGAAAAAATCTTCCACGTTGTATTTTACGTCAGTCTGATCATGTTTGATCCATTTTTTCAAGGTTGCCGAGGTAGAAGGTAAAGAAGTATCACCTGGCAGAGCGGTAGTAGTGTTATTCATTAAATTATTATTTTTCTTAATGTGGCAGAGTTTTTGTGCTTGTTTTCTAGTAAAAGCCCTTATAATGAGTCGTTAAGTGATGGTAATAAATGACTAATGTTAAATTAAACCCAAAATAAGCGGTTCACACCTTATCAGGCACATTTTACCCGTTTAATTTTGTATATTGTTCTTTTAATACCGATTTTTAGTAAAAATCCCAAGATATTTAAAAGGAATCAAATAAAAGACTGTTTTATTGAAGTCTGATTTAAAAAAATGAAAACGGAGAAACGCCCGTAAAAAGGCATTGTTTATTTTGCTTAATTACATTTACATGAAAGCATTTATAATACCCCTAATTACTTGTTTAACTTTTTCGATAGTTAGTGTTAATGCACAACAACTACCTAAAGTCTTTCTGTTGGGGGAACATGAAAAAGCGTTTGATGAGTTAACAAAAAAGCATACTGATATGCTGTTGACTGTCTGTAACGATGATATGACGGAGGCCTTTACCAAATGGCAGGATATGCTTATGGGTATGGAAGGTCACGCTCAGGAGGTAGGTTATGATCTTAATGGTAGCAAAATGTGGTTCAATATTTTTTGGTCGCCCGAAGGTCGCATCGATCATATTGCTTACTATCTTAAGCCAAATTCGAGGAATCTGGATCAGGATAAATTAAAACTATTTTTGATTAGTTTTATGAATCAATACAACCTGCCTATTTCTTACAATAAGAATTTTTCTCATTACGGTAGTGCCTCTTTTCCAATGGCTACTCCGCGTTCTGGGCTAGAGACGAATTCAAAAAAAAAGCAACCGAGAGCCTTGGCCAGAGAAAATAATGTAACCACTGGTAACGACGATAAATGAATTATTGCCAATAATTAACATTTTATCATCGTGTTAATTGAAAAATAGTCAGCATCTTTGATCTTCAAGATGCTGACTATTTTTTTGCAGTTGTTCTAGATTTCTTTATCCGAATTAAATGAATGTGAGTATTTCCCGTATTTTCCTTTTCTGCTTTCTCTTCGTTTCACTTAGTGCCTGCAACCGATTAGATAAAACGGAGTTGCCCTGGAAAGAAATCACGATTCCTACCACCGACCGGCTCGAAGGAGTTTATTTTATTAATGATACGGTTGGACACTTAGTGGGTGGAAACGCATATCAGAATGGTGTTCATCTGGTAACTTATGACGGTGGCCTAAGCTGGAGTTCAAGTACCTTCTCTAATACTGTTTATGATTTCACACCTTTAGATAATGGCGAAGTAGTACAGGTCGGTTTTTCAGGATTACGACGAAAAGTAAATCGGGAAGAAAATTGGTTTACCCAAGGATTTCCTACCCTTAACCATGTGCCGCCTTTTAATGCAGTTTCTAAAGGCGCTAATGACCAACTTCTAGTAGGCGGAGGTATCGCTTTTAAAGATGGTATTATTTTGCAATTAGACGGAGATTTTCGGGTGGCAGCGCTAGATACTTTTCCAGCTGAAATCAGCGATCTTACTTTTCTCGACCCAATACGGGCCGTTGCTGTAGGTTATGGAATCGTATTACATTCTGATAATGGAGGTACTTCCTGGATGAGACTGCCGGTTTACAATGACTTTTTTAAATCAGTCCATTTTCCTACTCCTGAAACTGGATATATAGTTGGTTTTTCAGGCTCCATTCTTAAGTCGGAAGACGGGGGATTATCTTGGGTAACCCAGCGAGATGGAAACCGACTTACGGTTTCTGACGAACCTTTTCGATCTGTCTTTTTTGCCAACGAATCAAAGGGGTTTATTGTCGGAGATAGCGGTTTGTGTTGGATGACTACTGACGGAGGAGATAACTGGAAAGAAATTAATAATCTTCCCAACCGTAATTTTTACGATATTTTTATTCAAAATGAAAAAATTTATATCGTCGGAGATGAAGGTACGCTTATTCAATTGGATGTACCTTGAAAGTCCTTGTTCTTTACCAAACGACCACTCGTTTTACTGCCCTCGTTTTTTCGTTTTCTATAACGATATGATAGGTTCCTTTTGGAAAATCAGGACGATTGATTTCTTCAGTAAGTTGGCCAACGGATAAGTTAACGGGTGTTACGTATACCAATTGTCCAAGTAAATCATATATTTTCAGATAAGTGGTTTCTATGGTCGGAGTTGTCCTTAACAATACGGTAAATTTTCCATTGTTTGGATTAGGAAATACCTCCCAATGATAAATATCCTCCGTTACAGACGTATTGGTGGGTAAGTTGTTTACCGTATAATTCAGCGTATCCGAACCACAATTATTAATCGCAATTAGCGATACTTCGTAAATCCCCGCATTTGCGTAGGTATGGGTAGGACCTTCTTCGGTACTACTATTCCCATCCCCAAATAACCACAAATAACTACTCGCATTGATAGAATTATTAAAAAGAAAAATGGTTAGTTCAGAATCTCCTACCGTGTAAAGTGCCTGTGGTGGTGCATCCGTAACTTGGATAAAATGTTCTTTAAATTTGGTGCGATCGCCAACGTTAGTGGAGGCAATTAATTTGACAAAATAACTGCCCGTATTTTCGAAGACGACTTCTGGATTTTGTTCGTTAGAATTTGCCGGCGTTCCTCCCTGAAATTGCCACCACCAACCGGTTGTGTTTTCTGAACTTTCGTCCATGAATTGAACGGTCAACGGACCACAACCACTTTGTAGATCTGCCGAAAAATCTGGAAAAGGTAGCACGTTATCTGGATTGATGATAATGGTTTGTACAAAGGTATCTGATCCGCAACCGTTATTGGTTATCAACTGGATATCATAAAATCCATCAATATTATAATCATTGGTCGGATGCTTTAGCGTACTCATATTTCCATCGCCAAGATTCCAAAAATAACTGGTAGCTCCTTCCGACTCGTTGATAAAACTGACAATCTCCCCGTTGATTTCAGTAGAGAAAGCGGCAGTTGGTAAAGCCTCGCTTACTTGCACATAATCCGTTTCGGTCAGAGTATTGGCTCCGCTGCTGTTTTCTGCGATCAGCGTTACCGGATATTCCCCCGCCTGATTGTACACAACGGTAGGATTTTGTTCAGTAGAAGTAGCGGGTACTCCACCCGGAAAACTCCAATTCCAGACCGTTGTATTGGTAGTGGAGGCATCCACAAAACTGATGGTCATTGGTACACAACCTTCAGTCGCTGATACGGAAAAATCTGCCGTTGGAGCAATTGGAATTAGATTGTTTTTGTCGGTAAAAAAGACTGGACGACCCGTAAGCAGGATATTGTTACCATTCGTCATCTCTACCGCTCCAGTGGTTGAAAAATTCCAGGTTCTTTTTTCTAATGATGAAATATTTAAACTATTAGGAAAACTAAAACTGCCTTCCGAAAATTCGGAATTATCCAAAGTGGTTTCTGCCCAAAGCACATACGTGTAATGTCCATTTTTATCTAAGAAAGCGGCGCCACGAATTCCATTTGGAAGATTCAGTGCCGCTTCTCTAACTGGATCGTAGGTAGAACCATAGAGCAAATCCGAAATTGTTTTGTAAGCGTCTGCCTGCTGATTCTTAATTTGTTGGTAAGGCAAGACCCCAAAGAGACGCTGAAATAATCCCATTAATTGAAATTCAGAAACGGCATCGTCGAGAAAATGAGATTCCGACATATCGTAAATGTGCATTGCTTCGATCTCGTTTTTTTCGCAAGAGATATAGGCTTTTAATAAATAATTGATTTGCAATTCGTCCGAACCAAAATAATCTCCGAAGGGTTTACGGGGTACCGCAATTTCAGTAATGATCCATTTCTTTTTTGGATACGTTTGACCATCGTAACCATAGCTGGCCAGGACGTCCTGATACAAACCTTTGGTACGCGCAATCCCATCGGCAGCTTTATCGGTATGTCGTTCGTAAATAAAACTCTGGGTAGCTTCGTCCCATTCTCGTACACTACCGTCAAAATGCGGATAAGCGTGGATGGTCACAACATCAAAATAAGCGCCACCACCAAGTGGATATTCTGCCGTTGGACTGCCATCTACGGGATTATCGGTATTTCTTAAAATAACATCCATAAAACTTGGATAGCCTACACTGGCCAGTGTGATATGCGCCTCTGGCTGGATCGTTTTGATCACTTCGTAACAAATTCGCAGCGTTCGAATATAATGGTAGACGGGTGCCCGTAATTTATAATCGCAGGGATCGGGATTATTGTCCCACCAACTGCCCTCCTGACCGGGATCGAGAAAGCCTGTCAGAAAAGTATAGTCAAATCCTGGTTCATTCCAAATTTCCCAAAACTTAATATTATCGCCGTACAAATGGACCATCCGCCATAAATAAAGCGCCAGTGGATTATCATCGTTGACGGGGGTACCATTTTCTCCGTCATCCCAGATGGGCGTGTACATATTGGCAAACATTTCAGAGCGATGTTCTGGACAATAATGAGTCGTATCGCGGTGCTCATTGGAAGGAAAACCAATAATCATAGTATTATCCTTCAGCTTTAATTTTTTATAATGTCCAAAAGCATCTACCCGAATGTCGTAGCCCCATTGTTCCAAAAAGTATTCTGGTAAAAGAGGACGGATTGTTTTTACGCCTACGCCTTCCTGCCCAACTTCTGGATTTCCAGCGGCAATATCCGCTAATTCGGTATCTTTCCAAGGTGGAAAATAGCCCATATTGGTGCCGGGCAAAAAATCGGTTTTGGCAGATGGAATGGCATCGTTAGCCGTGGTCGTTGGAATGTTGAGTTGATCGTATAAAACGATAACGTCGGTGTGCGTAACGCTCTGACAATCGTTGATCACCGTTAGACGGATCATGTAAGTACCATTTTTATCATAGGTATGGACCGGATTTTCCAGCGTGCTGGAATTGCCGTCCCCAAAATCCCAAATAAAGAAATTTGCGTATGCACTCTGATTATTAAAGTTAACGGTTTGATTATTAATTTGAAAATTAAATTCCGCTACAGGAACTGGACTAAGCACTGTAATTGAAAAACTACTAGTATCGGATCCCTGACTGTTGGTAGCAATTAGACTTACTGGATATTCGCCCGGTAATTCAAAAGTGACAGATGGTTCAAAATTTGTGGAGATAGCTGGTTGCCCACCCGGGAATAGCCACTGGTAACTGGTGGCGTTTTCGGAGTCGTTAGCAAAGTTAGTGGTGAGTGGAGCACAGCCTCTTGTTTGCACAATTCCAAATCGGGAAATTGGTGCCTGTCCAGCCAAAATATTAGAAGATACAAAGATGAGGAGAGCAATCAATAAAAACCTTTGTGTAATAGCCATATTCTCTTAGATAACTTCGTTAAGTATTGGCTACTTAACAGTTTAGTAAAATGAACTTCAATAATCAGTTCTGGAACAGGAAACAAAGGGGAAATAAATATACGGTAACATTTTTTTACAGAAAAAAACGAGCCAACCTTGGTATTTCCAGGGATAGCTCGTCTTTATTTCTTTTTTTTACTGAAAAATAGCATATTACTAACAGAATCGATCGTAAGCCGTTGCTAAGTTTTGGGCAATGGCTTCCGCCGGACTTCCTTCTATATGATGGCGTTCGATAAAGTGGACCAATTGACCATCTTTAAAAAGTGCAATAGAGGGAGAAGAAGGAGGATAGGGAAGCAAATATTCCCGGGCTCTTTCGGTTGCTTCGCGGTCTACACCGGCAAAAACAGTTACGGCTTTGTCTGGCTTTTTGTCGTGTTGCATAGACATTTTAACACCGGGTCGGGCCATTCCTGCCGCACAACCACAAACGGAATTGACAACCATCAATAGCGTTCCTTTTTGATTTTCCAGGGCCAAGTCCACTGCCGTGGCAGTGGTCAGTCCTTCAAATCCGAAATCAGTTAAATCTTTGCTCATCGGAGCTACTAATTCTGGTGGATACATATTTTTTTATTTTTTTAACTAAAGAAATAACTCAATTATAAAACAAAGTTACCTAAAAACCATGGCTTTTAAGGTCTTCTACTTATGATACTAACACCAAGGTCTGCTAAAGAGTTTTTTGATTCATTTGATTTTAAAAAAATCTGCAGGCCAATAGTTGTTATTATCTAGGTGTAACGTCCTGAATTAGGCAATTTTAAATATTCTCCTACTAAAATGACTGGGAAGTATAAGATACTTTCTATATTTTAATAACTTTCAGCGAAAACAGAATTTATGATACGATATACTATTTTATTTTGCTTTTTGGTATCAATCTTAGTCGCTTGTACGAAAGACAAAATACCGGCGATTAATGAGCCAATGGAGCCGACTTGCGATCCAATAATTAATTATGACAATACCATGCAAGCGATTATTAGTAATAGCTGTGCTATTCCCACTTGTCACGTTTCCGGTGGGAACGCACCTGGTGTTTATACTTCTTACCAGGGTATCCTGGGAGCACTAGATAACGGTCAGGTGGAAGATGAGGTAATTGTCCAAAGGGATATGCCCCGTTCTCCGGGAGAATTAACTGAAGAAGAATTTGACTTATTTAAATGCTGGTTAGAAGCCGGTCACCCCGAAAATTAAAATTTATGCGTTTATTTTTTACTTCCTTTTTGATATTGTTTTTTGTTATTGGATATAGTCAGGAAAAGACAAAAATAGAATATCGAACTTTTAAAGATACGAGGGTCATCAGTGCTCAATCTTCGGAAACATTACCCGCCGGTAAAATGGACTTTAGAATCAGTCATCGTTTTGGTGACCTGGCGGGAAGTAACGGTGGATGGCAAAATTTTTATGGTCTGGAAGACGCGGCGGATGTTTTGATTGGGATAGACTACGGTGCAACCGATCGACTTACGTTTGGACTCAATAGAACCAAAGGAGCCGGACCTTTAACCCGACTCGTCAACGGTATCGTAAAGTATAAACTTATTGGTCAGGGCAAATCAGCGGGTGCTCCCATCACCTTTACTGTGCTGGGGGGTGCTTCCCTTTCTACGGCTAGAAGAATAGATGATGCGGAGTTATTAACGAACTTTCCAAAAACAGCACATCGATTGATTTATAATTTCCAGGCGTTATTGGCCCGTAGTTTTTCGGAGCGTTTTGCTTTACAGATTTCTCCTGGTTATGTCCACCGGAATTATGTGACGCTAGAAGATGAAAATGGATTGTTCAATCTGGGTTTTGCCGCACGATTTCAACTCACCAAAGTCTTTGGATTGATTGTGGATACGACGATTCCATTTTCGGATTTACGAACTTCGGAAAATGGCTATTATTTACCATTGGGCTTTGGATTGGAAATTGATACGGGAGGTCACGTTTTTCAAGTGAATTTAACAAATACTACGGGCCTGGCACCCACTGATTATATTCCCAATACGCGATCCAACTGGGCGGATGGACAGTTTCGTTTAGGTTTTACCATTTCACGATTATTTAATTTATAAGATGAAAAAATTTATTCCCTTTCTATTACTTCTGGGAACGATTTGGTGCTGTCTGGCTATGACGGAGAACAGGGTAGCGGTGGAAGTCAGCGTCGAAA
>CALLLR010000098.1 GCA_938008185.1 uncultured Saprospiraceae bacterium | reverse complement strand
ATCATCAGTTATCAGTCTGCGGCGGGTGGCGGTACGACGGATTATGCCGTTGATATTTTTCACGAGGCATTGGAAAAAGGTAAATTTACCTGTTTTTTAGCAGCGGATACCAAACTACCAATGATCTACATGGAGGACGCCGTTCGCGCTACCATGGAACTGATGGAATGTCCGGGCGACCAGATAAAAATCAGAACGAGTTACAATCTCGCCGGACTAAGTTTTACGCCACAAGAAATTGCCAACGAAATAAAAAAGCATCTTCCGGATTTTACGATTGAGTATGAACCGGATTTCCGGCAGGCGATCGCCAATTCCTGGCCGGCGAGTATTAACGATTCGGAAGCGCGGAAAGACTGGGGCTGGAAACCGGAATTTGATCTTGAGAAAATGACGGAGGAGATGTTGAATCAGTTGAAGCGGCATCCGGATTTGGTTTAGGGTGTATTGACAGTAATAATAAAGAAAACTGAACTAAATGGCGAAACCCGATAGAATTTACTTATATAGAATAACTCATATTGACAATTTAGATTTCATTTTAGAATCTGGCAAATTGATCTGTCCCAGCAATTCCAGTTCTGACCCAAATTATATTGGAATTGGAGATACGACGTTAATCAATAGTCGAAGCTCAAAAGGAGTAAATATTGAACCAAATGGAAATTTCACAGATTATGTCTCATTTTACTTTGGGGCAAGGTCTCCAATGCTATATAATATCCAAAAGGGGTTCAAAGGAGTAACGAAAAGAAATCCTGAAAAAATAGTATATCTTGTTACCACATTTGAGAAAATTAAGGAAAATAAAAGTCAATATGTCTTCTCTGACGGTCATGGTTATCATTTAATGTCTCAATTTTTTAATGCGGAAAATGGTTTAGATGAGGTTGACTGGGATACTGTAAGTCTTACACAGTGGAACGATACAGAAGATGACCCTGATAGAAAAAGACGAAAGCAAGCAGAATTTCTTGTTTATGAACAAGTGCCTTTGTCCGTTATTGTTGGCATTGGCGTTTATAATGAAGATGCCAAAACCAATATTTTAGCTAAATTTGCTAAGCATAATTTTAAATGTAACGTTATTGTAAAACCAGATTTATATTATTAAAATGATTAAATACACAACTGGCAACATAATAAAAGCTGATACAGAAGCTATAGTTAATACCGTTAATACTGTAGGTGTTATGGGTAAAGGTATAGCCTTGGCGTTTAAAAAAGCTTTTCCTAATAATTACAAAATTTACAAGCAAGCTTGCCAAGATAAAGAATTTAATATTGGAAATTTATTAATAACCAATACTGGCCAGTTAAGACCAAAGTATGTTATTAATTTTCCAACTAAAAAACATTGGCGAGGAAAGTCTAAAATTGAATTCGTAGAAATAGGTATGCAAGAATTAGTAAAGGAAATCAGTTTAAAAGAAATTAAATCAATCGCAATTCCACCTTTAGGTTGTGGAAATGGAGGATTAAATTGGAGCGAAGTCAAACCAATTATCATAAAACATTTGGAAATTTTAATGAATAAAGTAGAAGTAATAATTTATGAGCCAGGATTTAATAATCAGATAATTAAACCAAAAAAACAAATTAAACTAACTCCTGCCAGAGCAATGCTGTTAACCGCTTTAAAAAATTATCAAATACTTGGATACTCAATCAATTTATTAGTGATTCAAAAAATAGCTTATTTTCTTCAAAGATTTGGTGAGCCATTGAACTTACAATATGAAAAAGGTCATTATGGGCCATACTCCCATAAACTTCAACATTTAATCAAATACTTAAATGGATATTACCTCAGTTTCAACCATGAAGAAACAAAACCAAGTACACTTGTTCATCTTAGTAATCTTGATAAAGTTGAATTATACAATCAAGAGAACTTAACTGACGAACAAAAGAAACGATTAAAAGAAGTTCAATGTCTTACGGAAGGTTTCGAATCTCCGTATGGGTTAGAATTGCTTGCAACGGTTGATTTTATTTACAAACAAGAAAACATTGAAGATACCGATAAAGTGATTACACAAATAGGTAAATGGACACAGAGAAAGAAAAAGATAATGAAACCATTTCATATCGAAGTAGCTCACCAAAGATTGATAGAATACTACCACCAACAAAGGCTGTAATATGCGACTATAATAAAGTTGGCGGTAACCAAAAAAGAAACAAAAAAATGTCAATTGAACAAATAATAGCTGGTCTTGGAGTGTATGCGAACCGTATACCTGTCTACAAATAATCAACCATCAAACAAAATCATATGTTTTCACCCCGTACCACCCTACAATCCGAAATCAACGACCTCCGCGAAGCGGGACTCTACAAAGAAGAAAGAGTCATTATCACGCCACAATCCGCCGAGATTTCTACGACGGAGGAAAAGGAAGTTTTAAACTTCTGTGCCAATAATTACCTGGGACTTTCTTCACATCCGGACGTCATCAACGCAGCCAAAGAAGCAATTGATTCGCACGGCTTTGGGATGTCTTCCGTCCGCTTTATTTGTGGGACCCAGGATATTCACAAGGAGCTGGAACAAAAAACGGCGGCCTTTCTGGGCATGGAAGATACCATTCTCTACGCGGCGGCTTTTGACGCCAACGGTGGATTATTTGAGCCGTTACTGAACGCAGAGGATGCGATTATTTCTGATGCGCTCAACCACGCTTCGATCATCGACGGGATTCGTCTCTGCAAAGCAAAAAGATACCGTTACCTCACCAACGATATGGAGGACCTCGAAAAGCAGCTCATCGCCGCCAAGGGTGCCCGCCGCCGAATGATTGCTACCGATGGCGTTTTTAGCATGGACGGTACCATCGCGCAGATCGACAAGATCTGTGATCTGGCGGACAAGTACGATGCGATGGTCATGGTCGACGAATGTCACTCCACGGGCTTCGTGGGTAAGACGGGACGCGGCACGCACGAATACCGCAACGCCATGGGACGGGTCGATATCATCACCGGAACGTACGGTAAAGCCCTCGGCGGTGCAAGTGGTGGATTTACCGCGGCGCGTAAAGAAATTGTGGAAATCCTCCGACAAAAATCCCGACCTTATTTATTTTCTAACACCCTGGCTCCGGCCATCGTAGGAGCAGCCATCAAAGTACTGGATTTACTGGAATCTTCTACGGCCCTCCGCGATCAGCTGGAAGAAAACACCAACTTCTTCCGATCCGAAATGACGGCGGCAGGCTTCGATATTATTCCGGGGGACCACCCCATCGTCCCAATTATGCTGTACGATGCGAAATTATCCCAAAATTTTGCGGCAAAATTACTGGACGAAGGAATTTATGTGATTGGATTTTTCTATCCCGTGGTACCGAAAGAACTCGCCCGGATACGGGTACAGATTTCTGCGGGACACGACCGTAAACAACTTGAGCATGCGGTTCGGGCTTTTACCAAGATTGGAAAAGAGCTGGGAGTTGTAAAATAATTTGAGAGGCTTTTTGCTGTTTGCCGTTTGCTTCTTGCTTTTTGCTTCTCTTCTAACGCGTTAGCAGAAAAGCTAACAGCTAATAGCCCAACAGCCAACAAAAAAAAAGAAGGCAACTTCGGATTCCTCCGCTGCCTTCCCGTAAAACCCTATAGTCTTTCAGTTTTGCCCAAAGAGTGACAAGACCGACAAATTTTTATTATGAGGTTGCTTAACAACTTCTATTTATCGAATGTTAAGAAGAAAATTTAGTGCTGTATTGCTCGTAAAAAGTACGACGGAAAGCGATTGTTTTTTTGGAGTATCTGTAGCAGGTCTATTCTATTTAGAGGGTACAGATTAGAATTGTTAAACTTAAAAAATACAGGCAATAAATACGAAAAACAAATATAAATTGTATTTTTATATATAAAGTCGAAAGTCACGCTTTATGCAACTTTCGACTTTTTTGTAAACCTGTTTTAAACCGAAGAATTACTTTAGAATTTTAGCCGTCTTTAGCCCTTGCTCCAGACGTTTCAGATGCAGTGGAATATCCTTGATGGCATCAATAGACTGGGTGTGGTATTTTTTAAAACTACCATCGACTACGGTTGCTTTATTGGTCGCAGCATTTAGCTTAGAAAGCAGACTGATTAGCTTGTTAAAATCTTGTGTGTCCATGATTAAAAAATTAATGGGTGAATAATTTGGTATTAAAAACCTTGTGTTAATAAAATGGGTCGGTTAGGGTTAATTCAATTCGAATAAGTACGCAATTTCAAAGGGTATCCTTTGAAGTAGTGCAGTAGGTAGTAAATTTTGGTTATCTATTTTTGGTAAAATCGTCTGTAGGTTACGATTTCTATAATTTACAAAAAAATTGCGACACAAGCAATACACAGTATAAAAATTTTAAAAATCAACCTAATTTAAATTAATATACTGAATAATTCGACACTTTAGAAAGAAAATATCATCGGTGTCTACTAAATAACGGAAAGGGATATAAATTTGTTTCATCAGTTGCGTTATTTTTTTACAGCAAATAAGCGACTACTTTTAAACTGCTTCTAGCCTTTGAGAAAGAATACGGGCTAAAATCTGCAAAATTCTGTACCAGTCTTATTTACGAATCATCTTTGGTATTTCCTTCACGACCATACTCATCGTCCCCCGAATATATTCCTCGAATAAAATAATTTTACCAGCAGAAAGGGTATCCACAAAATCCTTGGTATAATGCCGGATAGTAATTAATTCCAGATTCCGGTCCACCACTAATTTAAAGTCTTTTTCCAATTCTGGAATCAACTGGGCCAGTCGTTCTGAGCGTTCAGTGACACACACGGTAAAACTGATGGCCATATTTTGCATCATATTAATCTTAATCCGGTATTTGTCAAACTGCTGAAAAAGGAATCCCAGATGCCGTTCGGTCACAAAGGAAAAATCACGGGTGGAAATATGGAGCAAGACCTGATTGGGTTCCACCACTACGACCGGAGGATAGGTTACATTTACGTCGGTGGAGATGAGCGTTCCTTCCCCCGCCGGATCGATAAACGACTTGACAAATAAGGGTATGTTTTTATTTTCCAGCGGTTTGATCGTTTTAGGATGAATCACTTTGGCTCCATAATAAGTCATCTCAATCGCTTCTTTGTAAGAAAGGCGGTCTATTTTTTGGACATTTTCGAAAAGCCGGGGATCTCCCGTAAGAATACCCGGAACATCTTTCCAGATACTCAAGCTTTGCGCATTGAGCTGGTAAGCAAGAATAGCCGCGGAATAATCGGAACCTTCTCTTCCCAGCGTCGTGGTAAAATTTTCCTGGGTTCCTCCTATAAAACCTTGCGTAACGACCAGATTATTGTTTTCAAAAAGACCCGGAATTTTTTGCTGACAAAGAGAACTCGTGATTCCCCAATCGACTCTCCCTTCCCGAAAAGTATCATCCGTCCGGATAACATCCCGCGCATCCAGCCAGGTTACCGATTGTCCTTCGTGCGCCAGAAAGGCCGCCAGAATCCGGGTAGAGGCCATTTCTCCGATGGAGACAATCTGATCATAAATATAATCGTATCCATCCTGCTGATCATCTTCGATCACCCATTCTATTTCGACAAAAGTATCATTGAGTAAAGAAAATATAGCGTGCTCCTCCCCAAATAAATCCATGGCTACCTGGTAATGTTCCTGCTTTACTTTTTCCAGTAAGGCAAAAGCATCTCCCGTTTTTTTGCTATAAGCCTGAACCACTTTTTCCAGCGCATTCGTCGTCTTTCCCATCGCGGAAACAATAATCATAATTTTTTCCTGGGAATAATCTTTCAGAATATTTGCCACATTCCGAATAGCATCCGCGTCTTTCACGGAGGCTCCTCCGAATTTAAATACTTTCGTAGCGTTCTTCATAATAATTGATTTTGAAAATTGGGGGCAAAGGTAATAAAAATCAATATGAGAGGGCGTCCCATAAAAAAAAAAACAGATGGGTAATAAACAAAAAACTACAAAAGGATTAGACGAGGAGTCTACCGGAGAAGGAAAAAAAGAATTACGCGCTACGGGTACAGCACGACTTATCTGTCTGTTAGGCACCTTTAACAATAAATATTGAGTGAAAAAGACCATTCAGACTACCGTAAGGTGCTTTTGGACCCCGAAAATAAAATGGTTGAGGGAGCCAATGTGTTTTCTGTAATCCTCCTGTCCTCCTCCGAAGAGCAGAAACCGGACAAGTCAACGGTTGAGGCCCGCCATACCGACACGCTGAGACCGATCCTCAATATAAATGTGTTGGGCCAAAGCTTTCAGGGTAGCTGAATGGATTTCTTTTGGAACCTTTTGTTCTGCGGAGCAAATATATCCTTTTTTGACAAGCTTGACATTTTTTCCCGGAAGCGTTTTTGATAAGTTCTTACAAAAAAAGGCATAAGCACACCTTAGTGTCACTTATGCCAACCGTCTACCCGGAGGTAAACAACGATTTGCCATAATTATTTTCTTACCGGGTAACGGTTACCTATGATGGATCTTTTATCAAATTTTGGTAAAGAACAAAAGCGCTGCGCACCAAATTTGTGGCCATAAAGACACATAACACAAAATAATTACCGTTTTTTCAGAAAAAAATTTGTGCCTTAGTGTCTTTATGGCAATTCATTTTAATCTACGTTATCATGTAAAAAACTATTGTCTTCGCGAATTTCCGGTTCCTCATCATCGCTGATGGTCCACTTACTTTGATCCGTATCGGACGAATGAGGTACATCATCCAGATTTACCTTACGTCGCAAATAAGCTGGCTCGTTTTCCATATCCACCACCGTCTGCGGATTATTAAGTTTTAAATTAGCAATTCTTTTACGTTCCTGTTCACGTCGTAATGCTTCCATTTCTCGTCGTCGTCGATCTTCTTCCTGCATCCGCTCCTTGTCTACCTCTTTTACGTAAGGCTCTTCGTAGGAGTATGGCGTACCCGTTGAGCGGTAAGGAGTCGTTGGTCGAACGTTATCAAATTCTACGGTTCTGCTCGTTTCACCACTATTGTGTCCCGTGTCGTACAAAGAGGTTTTCTTTGGTTGATCCGAATCCAACGGTACGACGATTTTCTCAACTTCTGGCTCAAATTTATTGTTCTTACGGTGTTCAAAACCAGTGGCAATTACCGTTACACTAATTTTTTCTCCCAGGTCATCGTCGTGACAATTACCCCAGATCAGGTTGGTACCGTATCCGGCTTCCTCCTGCACAAATTCCGTAATTTCAAAAATTTCGTCCATCGTTACTTCCGTAGAACCAGAACTGATATTCACCAGAATATGCTTGGCTCCCCGAATATCGTTGTCTTCCAGTAACGGACTATTTAAGGCTTCGTCGATCGCATTTTTTGCCCGATCCTGACCTTCGGCCATAGCCGTTCCCATGATGGCTACCCCACTATCTCGCATAACAGTATTGACATCTTCAAAATCCACGTTTACGTAACCGGCAACGGTAATGATCTCCGCGATCCCTTTTGCGGCGGTAGACAGAATACTGTCCGCCTTGGAAAATGCCTGCGTCAGAGAAAGGTTTCCGTGAATTTCGCGTAATTTATCGTTGGAAATAACGATTAAGGTATCCACATTTTTCTTTAGTTCATCC
>CALLLR010000097.1 GCA_938008185.1 uncultured Saprospiraceae bacterium | reverse complement strand
AGGAGTAAATATTTCTTACGACAATGGGGACAGTTGGTATAAGTGTAATTCGCTACCCGTTGGACAGTTTTACGCAGTGGCCGTTGACAACGAAGAACCCTACAATATTTACGGGGGACTACAGGACAATGGTGTTTGGGTTGGGCCGAGCAATTATAAAGCGAATGACGGATGGCAGAACTCAGGTAAATATCCTTATGATTTTTTGTTGGGCGGAGATGGGATGCAAGTGCAAGTGGATCCGAGAGATAATAACATCGTGTATACTGGATTTCAATTTGGATTTTATTACCGAATTGACCGAGCAAAAAACGAACGTAAATTAATTCAGCCCCGCCACGAACTGGGCGAGCGGCCTTTACGATTTAACTGGCAGACACCGATTCACCTCTCCGTTCACCAACCCGATATCTTATATTTGGGTTCAAATTTTGTGCATCGGTCATTCAAGCAAGGAGAAGATTTTGAGAAGATTTCCAAAGACCTGACCAAAGGTGGCCGGAAGGGGGATGTTGCCTACGGAACGGTTACCGATATTCACGAATCACCCCTGCAGTTTGGACTACTCTACGCGGGGACGGACGATGGTTTGATACACGTGAGTCGCGACGGGGGCTTTTCCTGGACGGATATCTCGCGCGGATTACCAGCTGATCTTTGGGTAACGACGGTGGCTGCTTCTGCGCACGATTTGGGAACCGTGTATGCGACCCTCAATGGGTACCGCTGGGATGATTTTACCTCTTACGTTTATCGTTCCACTGACTTTGGTAAAAACTGGCAGCGGATTGGTCTGGACTTACCGCTGGAACCCGTCAATGTGATAAGAGAGGATTCAAACAATAAAAATATAATTTACGTAGGGACCGATCATGGTCTTTATGTATCGCTGAATGGCGGAATTGATTTTATGCAAATGCGTACTGGAATGCCGGCGGTGTCGGTACACGATTTGGTGATTCATCCGCGCGACCGCGACCTGATCGTGGGTACACACGGCAGGAGTATCTACGTTGGCTCGGTCAAAGAAGTACAGCAGCTGGACGATGCGGTGATGAGTAAGCCGGTTCATGTTTTTGCGATGGATAAAGTGCGGTACAGTTCCCGGTGGGGTAGTAAGGGTGGCTGGTTTTCGGACGATCGGGTACCCGAAGAAAAGATTCCGGTCTACACCCAAAAAGCGGGAAAAATTACGGTTACGATTGAAACGGAAAAGGGCGGTAAGCTGCAAAGTTTTTCTACCGAAACGAGAAAGGGGTTGAACTATATCAATTATGACCTTACCGTAGGAAAAGGAATGGAAAAATCGTATCAATCTTTTTTGAATAATAAAAAGGAGGATACGGAAATAAAAGCGGCGGATAACGGGATGGTGTTTTTGCGACCGGGGACGTATACGGTAAAGGTAGCGAAGGATGGGAAGGTGGAAAAAACGGAGTTGGTGGTGGAGTAGGATAATGGGCAACTGTTTCTTAATCAGTTGGATTAATTTCGTGCTATCCGTGGCTAAATCGTCAAAAAAAAGGTACTTTTAGCCACGGATAGCGCAAAGAATTTCTTTGCCTGAAAATTACGTACAGAAATGAAGTCACCACTTTTTATAGGAAGAGATGAACAAAAGGCAATTTTTAAAGAGGCTTTGAACTCTGAGAAATCTGAATTTGTAGTGGTCTACGGACGAAGAAGGGTGGGGAAGACTTACCTGATAAAAAACGTTCTTAGAAATAATATTGATTTTGAAATGACGGGTATTCAACGGGGAGATCGTGGTGATCAGCTCGAAAATTTTTCAGAAAAATTAGAAGAATTTTCCGGGGATGAAAATTTGAAAAAACCAACTTCCTGGCTAAAAGCTTTTTCTCAATTAAAAAAATATTTGTCTTCAAAAAATAAAAATAAAAAGAAAATTTTATTCTTTGATGAATTACCCTGGATTGATACCCATAAATCAAAATTTCTTAGTATGCTTGGCCATTTTTGGAATGACTGGGCAATTTACAATCACGTTGTTTTAGTGGTTTGTGGCTCTGCTGCATCGTGGATGATAAAAAACGTACTCAATGATAAAGGAGGACTTCATAATCGTACCACTCAATATATACCACTCCAACCTTTTACGCTTTTTGAGACGGAGCGTTTTTTAAAGGCAAAAAAAATAAAAGTTAATAGATATCAAGTTGTACAGCTGTATATGGCATTAGGAGGAATTCCTTATTATTTGGAATTACTCAAACCTGATCAAAGTATCCCGCAAAATATAGATCGATTATGTTTTGATGCCAATGGCTTTTTAAGAGATGAATTTGATCGATTATTTAAATCTTTATTTGACAAAGCTGAAAATCATATTACTGTTGTAAAAGCACTTGCTGAAAAATGGAAGGGGTTGACTAGAAAGGAGATCGCTACCGCTACGGGGCTTAGTAATTCTGGCGGATTGACTAGGATACTTGATGAATTGGAAAAGTCCGCTTTTATACAAATTCACTATCCCTATGGAAAAAAGAAAAAAGGAAGTTTATACAGACTAATTGACAATTATTCTCTTTTCTATCTGAAATTGATTGCCCAAAGAAACCTGAGAAATCAAAAAAACGTATTTCTTAAAATATTTTCTAATCAAACGTTTCGGGTTTGGTCTGGTTATGCTTTTGAAAATACCTGTTTCGTGCACCATCAACAGATAGCAAATGGATTAGGAATTACCTCGATCTTACACGAATTTTCTAGTTTTCAATTTATTGGTAACGAAACTTATGCTGGTCTCCAAATAGATTTACTGATTGATCGGGCAGATGGTGTCATCAATTTATGTGAAATAAAGTTTACTAATGGAACCTATAAATTAACCTCCGCTTACAAATCAAAGTTAAGAGAAAGAGTGAACACGTTTAGTGAAATAACAAAAAATCGAAAATCAATTTATCTAACATTGATCACTACTTATGGTTTAAATAATCAGGATAGCCACCTTGATGTTATCCAGAATGTACTTACTTTAGATGATTTGTTTAAACCTTAAAATGAGTCTTCTCAACCAAGGTAGAACACGGATTTTTTGCAGATTTACCGCGTATCAAACGGCTTCTCAATAATCAAATTGACCCAATTATCTAAGCTAACGCCCATCAATAAAAATGTATAATCTTCGTCCGTGGTCAAGGCAGGCGGAGGATCGATATCCTGGATGTTTAAGACCACATTTTCCAGGTTATAAAACTGAAATTGCTTTTCAAAGGTATAGGTGCCGGACAATAAATTATTGTTGGTATCGCTGACTACCTGAAAGTAAATTGCGTTTTCTGTAATTCGTCCATCTTGCCAGGTAAAAACGGGAGCTAAGTTTTCGTCCTGATCGATGGCTAATAATGCGGGATTAAACTCCGTGGGCAGATCGTTGTATTTCAGGCGGATGGCATTGGAAATATGGAGCCGCTCATCTTTGATAAAACTCACCCGGCACCAGATATTTTGCTCAATAGCTTCCCGCGAAAAATATCTCAGGTATCCATTTAGAATGGGGACGTCCGGTAGCGATTTAATTTTATATTGGGATAAATCGTCGGGGTCTACGGTGATACTATCCGTTTCAAAATATTGAAAGTCACTGGCATCTCCTTCCGGATAATAGAAGATGGAAATGGGCCGTTCTTCATTGACCAAAAAATCTTCCTGACCGCCAGCTGCACAGGCAATCAGGGAATCCCGGACCAGCGGGAAGGTGGTGTTTTGGGTGATATAGTCGGCGAGGGTGGTGGATAGTGGTTCCGGTTCTTCCTGGTTTTGGCAGGAGAGGAGGAGGTAGAGGAGGAAAAGGAAAGTATATTTTTTCATAAAAAATCAATTAACGCTTATTAATTTTTCCACACCAATTTTCTCTTTGCTTTGATTGAACAGTTCAATTGAATAAACCCCATAAACGAGATGACGTATGTCAATTGTTTCCTGCGAATAAAATGGCGCTTCCTGAACGAGTCTGCCGTCGAGGTTGTATATTCTATAAAATCCCTGTCCTATTTCCGGATTATTAGTTACTATTTTAATTTCGTTTCTACCTGGATTTGGATAAATTAAAAAGCGGTCTTCATTAGTGGTAAAATTATTATTTGACGTAGGTAAATTAGAAACATCTACGGCCATCAAAAGAATTTTAGGATTTTGAGAAGTAATATTGTTACGACTAGCACCCATAAAAACTATTGTCTGATCATCGACAAATTCAGATTCGTAATAAGTATAATCGAAACCCGTTTCACCGTATGTTTCACTCCACAAACTGTCACCAGTTGAAGATAATTTAAGAATCTTTAATTGATCATCGTCAGTTATATCAACGTCGTCAACAATAAATATTTCATCATTTTGATTAATGAAAATTTCTCGGGGAAAATTGACATTACAGGAATCGCTCAATACTGTGGTGGCGGTGTTTTCGTCATAGGTTACGAGTTCATATGGACCGTCAGAGAATATATCATCTTTCTGCAAAGCAATAATTTTATTATCATTAGTGGCTCCCAACGCAAAAATAGTCTTTTCTGTAAGTAAATTGTATTGGATGTTACCAGCAGCATCGAGTAGCGCCAAAAAATTTAAATTGTTAGGGAAATTTCCACTTTGGTAATAAATAGCGATATTATCATTCGGTAAGGTAGCTACTTTTAGAACATTACTCGGAGAACTGGGTGACAGTCTCGTTGACCACATTTGTTCTCCCGCATCATTAAATTTGATAACAAAATAATCGACATTGGAGAATCTTCCTATGATGATCATTCCATCAGAAACTGATTCTATATAAAAGATGCTATGTACATTTTCGGGACTAAAATTGTTTATTATCCAGTTAACAGAAAGATCATTTGGACCATTAATCCGTGCTAAATAATCTGAAGCGCCAAAGATTTGAGTACCAGCAGTGAAAATATCGTTTTCCTGATTTCGTGCCATTACCAGGATGTCGTTGCGCTCGTCACAAAGACTGATAGAAGTACAATTGGCAAAATCAATGGAATCTCCAGTTGCTAATTCTGCGGATAAAAGAAATGAAGTTCTGGTCGCGCTGGAAGTACCCGTATTATAGAATCCACCGACCACTATTTCTCCATTATCCAATATCACCAGACCTCTTTGATCATTTGAAAAGTTTTCACTTATCTGATAGGTGTTGCTCCATAGCATTTGGGCCGGAAGACAATTGCTAACCAATAGAATAGGTAATAGTAATAAATATTTCATGCGATTTATTTGTTTTGATTCATAACGCATAAGTATTGTTATTGTTCAAATTAAGGTATTTGGAAACAAATGAATATTTCATAAAACCCAAACCCAACCCCCAATTCTCCCCAAAAATTATTATCTTGCTATCAAGAAACGTCGCAATCACTTCTGACCCGGCGAATAGACATACACACGCTTGAGAATACAAATACCGTTATTGCGTTATAACCTTAACGAATAGCGATTTAAGAAGGATCATCAGACTTTATATTTTAGTATAAAGTCTCTTAACAGAACCCTCTTTGTAGGAAGCACTATGTCTAAATTTTTTGGAATCATAACCATCGTCATTTTATTATTGGCTTGTAACCGAACGGAATACACGCCTACGGTGGCACACGCCCCGTTCTTAAACACGAACGCCGATTGGGCGGATTCCCTCCTTCTTACCCTTACCCTCGAAGAAAAAATCGGACAATTATTTTTTGTTAAAACCAACGCGCCGGATAGGCGACGTCAGCGACTGCTCAAGCAGGACATCCGGGCGGGTAAAATCACCGGGTTACAATTGTCCGGATTGCCCCTGGCCGATTACGCCAATTTTATCGACGCGGCACAGACCTCCGGAAAGATTCCGCTGCTCACCGCCACCGATCAGCTGGTCAGTCCCAATCAGATGTTTAGTGATCAGACGCCCTATCCATTTCCGGTTACTTTGGCCACGCTCCAAAATGGGGGAATGGATCAAAACTTATTAGACAACTATCTGCTTAAAGCCCGTGCCTTAAAATTGGATATGGTTTTTGGTCCTGAACTGAACACCCAACATCTTTCCGATACGATCTTTAATTTTCAACAAGCAGCTTATCCTCCCACTTTACTGGCCAGGCAGAGTGTACGGATGGTTGATCAATTTCAGAACGAAGGAATCCTGACGGTCGCCAATAATTTCCGGGATCTTATTTATATTGAAAATGATACGCTTCGTAGGCTGCCTAAATTATTGGAAAAATATACCCGACTGGTCAATCGCGGGTTAAGTGGTCTGCTGATCAACGAATCGCTCATCAAAGATATTGATCAGGAAAAACGTCCCAAAGGATATTTAAAACAATATTTAGAAGAAAAAGTACACTTTGATGGTTTGATTTTTGGGGCTGCCCGGGATACACAAACACTGCGGGCACTCGTGTACAGTGGAGTGGATATGCTCATAGTGGAGGATAGTGTGGACTTTTATTCTCAGTCTTTGCGACGAATGGTTGAGGAGGGACTGCTTTCCGAAAAGGAACTGAATGTACGGGTTTATAAAGTCCTGATGGCGAAGGCCTGGCGAAAGAACCCAATGGAACCCGAGCGAATTGAGGCCGATCAGATAAAAGAAATATTTGATCAAAAAGAAGAAGAAAAACAGGTAAAGGACTGGTACCGACAGAGTATTGTCGTCGCTCGTAATCCGGATCATTTACTGCCGCTGTCTATTGCACAAAGTGCGACGGGACTGGTGCAGGTGGGCCAAAAGGAGTACCGCGACTTTGAAAAAATCAGTAAAAACTACTCGGAAGTACTGCCCATTTTAATCAAAAGAGAACCCGGAAAACCTTTAGCCACTCTGACAAAAAAAATGCGCAAACGTCCCGTAGTAATCAGCCTGGACCACATTGCGTTGGATACCTTAAAAGACGCCGACTTTATTGCTTCCGTTAACCGGCACGCGGAACGTGCGGCAACCGTGATTGTCAATTACGGGAATCCTTTACAACTTCCATTATTCGATCAAAAAATAGCGTTGATTCAGTCTTTTGAAAACAATGCCATCGTTCGCCAGGAAATCGCACAGATGATTTTTGGTGGCACGACCTCTTCGGCTAAACTCCCGCTGACCCTTTCTCCAGATTTAAAATATGGAGAAGGAGCGGTTCTGAAAATCAATCGACTCGCCTACGTGACACCGCACGAAGTAGGGATTGATCCCGTAAAACTGGTTGGAATTGATGCTCTGGTTAAAAGTGCCATTCAGCAAAAAGTAACGCCGGGCGCCCAGGTCATGCTGATCAAAAATGGAAAAGTATTTTATCATAAAGCTTTTGGTCACCACGAGTATAATAAAGCGATCAAAGTAAGAGAATCGGATCTTTATGATATTGCATCGCTCACTAAAGTAACGGCCACTACACTAGCGGCCATGAAACTTTACGAGCAAGGAAAATTGCCGCTCAAAAGTACTTTGTCTAAATACATGACGATTGAAGACAACAAAAAGCTGGAAAAAATTACGCTGAAAAAACTATTGACGCATTCTTCCGGGATCCAAGCCAATATGCCAATTTCCAGGTACGTATTTTTAAAAGATACCCTTGATCCCAATTGTAACGAATATTTTTGTAAGCAGCCTGTTTTTGAAAATAATATTAAAATTGCGGATAATTTTTATATGGATAGGAGATGGCAGGATACCTTGTGGCAGACGGTATTGGAAATTATTCCCAAAAAAAGAAGGAAACGATTTCATTACAGCGATGTTAATTTTAATTTATTACAAGCGGTCATCGAAAAGCAGAGTGGAACATCACTTGATAAATATTTGGACCAAAATTTTTATGAGCCGTTGGGCCTGCGGTACCTAACCTATTTACCGAGAGAAAAATTCAAACCCGAACAAATCATACCAACGTCACTGGATGACCGATGGCGAAAAGGAAAGGTCCACGGATATGTCCACGACGAATCGGCTGCTCTACTTGGAGGAATCGCCGGAAATGCCGGAGAGTTTTCCAACGCGCAGGATCTTGGTGTACTATTTCAGATGTTGCTTAATAAAGGTAGTTATGGTGGTCGTCAGTATCTAAAGCCTAAGACCGTGGAGCTGTTTACGAAGGCACAGTACCGAACGCACCGGGGACTGGGATTTGATACCCGCACTGGTCGTCGCCCGCCCTCCTGTGCTGTCAAGGCTTCCGCAAAAACCTATGGTCATACCGGATTTACGGGGACCTGTGTTTGGGTGGACCCCAAAGAAGAACTGATTTTTATTTTCCTTTCCAACCGGATCACCCCGGATCCAAAAAATAAAAAATTATTTAAAACCAAGTTGCGTTCCCGTATTCACAATATTGTTTACGAAGCACTCGGAACTTACCAACCCATCTCGGCTAGTCTGGCCAGTAAATCAGCTGAGGAGGTATCATTGCCAAGTCAGGCACTCGTTGTCAACGGCACCGATGCATCAGAAGAAGACTGCGAGGAAGATATGATGGCGAGTCGGAAATAAATAATAATGTCAGTTGGTTGGTTGGCTTCCACTATTCAAATAACGCTTCCATCTGAATGACTTGTTGAATTAATCCGATACTATGTTGATTAGAATTTAAGCCAAAAGTAGTAATCAATCCCCAGAATAACTGTTTTATTGGTCTTAGTGGTTTCTTGTCCGATTGGAATATTTTTCATAGAATAGATGCTATTGGTGGCCAAACGTACTGTTTCTAAGTGAGATCTGGCCACCAATAGCACATTTTTTTTACTGGGTTAAATATAGAAGTTGTTTAAAAAACTCCCAAATTGCCTGCGAGCTGATAAAATATTTCCTTCCGTATCCCTGTCACAATTTTATTTTTTTATATAAAAAAAAAGCTAAATTGAACCCTGTTTTAGCTTGAACAGCCTATGTATTCTGGTTTTTTATAATATATTTTAATTTTAAACATACTAAAAATATACGTATGAAGAATGTTTTAAATGTCACGGAAACCCGGTATTTCTAACAAAAGCAACCAGAAATACCTCGCATATTTGTATTGTAAATAGTTAATAATAGTAGTACTAATGATTGCGAATCGAATGAAACCTAAACACAAGCGTTAAAAAATAAGAACGTTGCTAATCATGGTAAATAGCAACAAAGAATTTGCAGTCATTATTCGTTTTTTTCATGAGAGATGGCCTCTGCTTTTGCAGAGGCCAATTTTTTCCAAAATTAAGTTTAGCGGCAAAATATAACCGTGTTTGTACTATCCTGTTTAAAGAGGTAGTAATTTTTTGAGCACCGTTTGATTTTTATCTAACGGGCCATCCCAAAACAGCAATCCCGGTCGATCAATTGATCTTCCGGGATTTTTTTTATTCGCAAATTTGTTTTCTGAGGTAGGCTATCTATATATCAAAATGGCCACCCGTCCGCCTTTGCGGTGCCTTCCCTCAACGTACTGTCGTTGCCCTCCCGGTGGTCGGGATCGGTCAGTTATTCCAACGGATACATTCCGTACCCCAGCGGTCCTTTCTTCCCGTACTTTTTATTCTTACTCGCTTTTGAAAAAGCAACACCTTTGCTTTTCTTGTTGCCTTCTGGAATCACTTCTTTCGAATCTTTGGAATTGGATTTATTCTTTTTGTTTCGATTTTTTTGATTACGGTTTTTATTTTTATCGTTACGGGAATTGCGATTATTTTCGCGTTTACCGTTTTCTTCTGTACGGTTGGACTTCTTCTCGCCCCGTTCACCTCCTGACTGTTTTTCATTAGTAGCTACCGCTTCTTTCTTTTCCGCACCCCGGTTTTCGGTTTTTCTGCGATCGTCATTGCTGCGCTCGTTCGGTTTACGGTCGGATGCGTTTCGGTCGGATACGCTTCGGTCGGACGAGTTTCGGTCGTTCCGACTCCGGTCGTTGCGTCCGCGACTATTATTGCCCCGGCCACCGCGGCTATCGTTGCGTCCGCGACCACCTCGACCCCGGTTTTCCCGGTTACGGGCGTCTTCCTCTGGATCAATTTTTACGGTATAATCGAAATCTTCCAGTACTTCTTTTGGAATAGATTTGTTTAGTAACCGTTCGATATCGCGTAGCAGTTTGCTTTCATCCTGATCAAAAACCAGTGAGACCGCTTCCCCGGTTTGTCCCGCCCGTCCGGTACGACCGATTCGGTGTACATAATCTTCGGGTACATTGGGCAATTCGTAATTCACTACCCACGGCAATTCCTCAATATCCAGGCCACGCGCCGCGATATCAGTAGCTACCAATACCTGTACATCTCCCTTTTTAAAAGATTTCAGTGCGTGGGTTCGGGCGTTTTGGCTTTTATTACCATGAATTGCCAGGGCCGGAATTTCTGCTCTGTCGAGTCGTTTGGCCAGGCGGTTGGCACCGTGTTTGGTGCGGGTAAAAATGAGCACCTGCTTCCATTCCCCTTTTTTAATCAGGTGTTTGAGCAGCGCTACCTTTCTTTTTTTGTGCACCATATAAATGGTCTGCTTCACGGATTCAGCCGCCGTATTTCTTGGCGCAACGTCCACGGAAACGGGGTTGTCCATAAATTTACTGGCCAGGGTCCGAATATTTGGAGAGAAAGTCGCAGAGAATAATAAATTCTGCCGATTCTTCGGTAAAAGCGCCAATACCTTTTTAATATCATGAATAAAACCCATGTCCAGCATTCGGTCCGCTTCGTCGAGGACCAAAAATTCTACCTTCGAAAGGTCAATATATCGTTGGTTTTGTAAGTCCAGTAATCGTCCCGGAGTTGCTACCAGAATATCGAGCCCGTCTTTGAGGGCGCGAATCTGTGGTTTAGCCGATACGCCACCAAAAATAACGGCAGATCTGAGCGATAGGTTTTTTCCGTATTCGAGGATATTTTCCTGAATCTGCGCCGCTAATTCCCGCGTGGGTGTAACGACCAGCGCCCGGATGGGACGACGTCCGTTGCCCGCAGGAGGATTTTGGCTCATCAAGTGTAACATAGGTAAAGTAAATCCCGCTGTTTTTCCGGTTCCCGTTTGGGCGGCAGCTAAGATATCTTTCCCTTGTAAAATGACTGGAATTGCTTTTTTCTGGATAGGAGAGGGCGTCGTGTACCCTTTAGTGCGTACTGCACTTTGTAGTTCCTCGGAGAGTCCGAGTGTCTCAAATGACATAATCTAATATGTTATGATAGAATTGTTAGTCTTAAAGAGCAACAAGTCCTGGCAAATGAACAAGGCCGGTAAAAAATGTATTGAATCTAACACTGTCGGAGGGTAGGATATATGGGTAAGATACTATATAATTTATGTTGGTATACAGTAGTTCATTTACTTACGGCCAATCTATTGTAAAAAAGCGGTTTATTTTATGCTTTCGTCCACAATCACTGATGCTCAATCTATCTCCGGTTCGATTTCAATAATGAAATATCACAGTTGCCACACATGATTTAGATGGCAAT
>CALLLR010000096.1 GCA_938008185.1 uncultured Saprospiraceae bacterium | reverse complement strand
TTCGGGAGGCAGGCCTGAAGGAAAGCTTCCGCGCTGACACACTTTATGGGACACTCCCAACCATGCCGTTGGAAATGATCCGACTTTCACGCTTTGCTTTACTTTTAAGCGTTGATTCGCATAAATATTGACAAATTAAAACTTATCTCAAAAGTTAATAGTTTAATTCTCATTTGACCATAAATGTAATCTTCTGTTAGTCAAATAAATACATATTAAAATAGTATTAATTTCAAAACTACCCTTACTACGGTATAGCTTGTAACCTAAGAATAGGCTTATCTTTGTGTCAGTATTAACGACTAAAATATAACTACATTTTCCCTTTCCCTTGGTTATATTAATACAAACCAAAATATGGTGTTTTTCCCCCGTTCGTCCCTCGTAAAGACTGTACAACGAACTATGTCATTTGGCGTACCGCACCTGACCTTGTGTTCTTAAAGAGAAGCTTTCGCGCTGACACACTTTAGGGAAAAGTCCCCCCTCGTACGCAGTATCTCCCCATTATCAAATTTGAAAAATTTTTCCCCTTTCCCCTCCCTGTTTTCAATAAGATCTTTCCCAGCTATCTGATTAGTAATTTTCAGATAGTAGGGTTAAGATCATAATCTTTCTCCTCTTTTATTTTAGTATAAAAATTTTCCTCCCGCAATCAATTTACCCGAAAGCTTTGTCCCCGATCGCTACCAACACTTACGATCATGAAATTACTAACCGGTTACAGACCACACTTTCCTCAACCGCTGGCATTTTTATTTTTAGTCGTATTTTCCATGCTGTCTACGACTGCTGTTTCTGCAAAAGAAGGAAATAGTTTTTCGGGTGATCGGGACCTGTTTATTAAAGAGTTAGAGGCTTTTATGAAAAAGTCTAACAACCAATTGATTACGGAGACTTTTAATTCTTTCGAAAAATATTTTAACCAGGGTGCTTTTACAGAAACAGAAGTCAATACGATTATCGAAGTAAGCAACAAAATGCTGGAGCAGCGGATTACGCCTAATCCTGTTTTTAAAGACTACCTGACCAGTTTGTTATTTATAAAAGAAGGCAATAACGAAAAACATTTATTTACCGAATGGCACCAGGTTTTAATGGAGGTGCTGACCAATGATTTTAGAAAAAAGACAAAACAATTCAAAAACTATGTAGATTTTTCTTCGACACTATTTTCCGATGGCGCTTTTGTTTCGGGACAAAAAGGTAAAGCCTGGCTGCTCAAAGACGGAAAGATTCACCTGGGAAATAGTGACGGGAAATTTTTTGTATTTGTCGAATCTGGTCATCTGGTAACAATTCAAAAAGATAAAAAATTAACCATCAAGGCTACCAGTGGTTATTTCTATCCGGAATCCAAAATCTGGAAAGGGAAGGGTGGTACCATTGACTGGAATATTACATCAGAAAATTCAGATATTCACTGCTCTCTGGAAAATTACACCATTCTTTTAAAAGGAAATTTAATTAAAATTGATACCGTATTTTTACAATACAATCAATTTTTTCCCAATCAAAAAATAGCGGGCAGTTTTGAAACCAAAATAAGCACCAGTAAATCGGTTAGCGAAACTTATCCTCGGTTTACCTCTTATCGGCGGGACTTAACAATGGCCCAGGTACACGAACGGGTTCAACTCACCGGAGGACTAAAACTAAAAGGAGCCAATGTCCTGGCCTTCGGGGATAATCTTCAGCCTGCTCAATTAATCATCAAAGATCCACAAGGAAAACAGTCTGTAAAAGCCAAAGGTCCGCAATTTTCTCTGACCAATAATAATCAGATCGCCGCTAGCGGAGCAGCCATAGATTTGTATTTAAAAAATGATGTACTCACCCATCCTTCTACTAATCTTCGGTATGATCTCAATAGCGCTATTTTGGATTTATCTATTGGTAATTTACCCGAAAATAAAGCACCTTTTTTCGCTTCTTATCAAGGTCTGAATATTTATACAGATAAAATCTCCTGGATAATTGGTAACGACCACCTGGCCATCAACGAAAAGAATCCACGTATTGGAAATGGTAATAAAAAGGTCATGTTTGAGTCAAAGGATTTCTTTAATATTCAGACCTACCGAAAATTACAAAACGTCGCCGATCGAAACCCAATTGCTACCCTAAAACTTTTAAGAGACAAAACAAAAAAAGATACTATTAATGCGAATACTTTCGCCCAAGCACTCAACCCGAATTTTTCGGTGGATAATATTCGTGCCTTGCTCTACGAAATGGTTGCCTCCGGATTTATTTTGTTCCAGCCAGCAACGGAAACTATTACGATCAAAGAACGGTTGGTGCATTTTGCCGACGCTGCTCAGTCGTTACGAGACTATGATTTTATTCGATTTTACAGCGAATCGGAAGGAACCAATGCCAAACTGAGCATTGAGACCAACCAAATAGTCGTAGATCAAGTAAGTACGATCGAATTTAGTGATCGCCAAAAAGTAGCGGCCAAGCCGCACAGAAAACAGCTACTCCTGAAAAAAGATCGGAACCTCAGTTTTGATGGGAAAATATTTGCGGGATATTCCAGTTTTGAAGGTAAAGACTTTAATTTTGAATATCAGCCCAATCAATTAGTGTTGGATTCCATTCGGTATTTTGACCTGTTTACGACTACTAATACCAAAGACGGTAAAGGAGGTTTTAAAGCCGAATCAATTGCTTCACGGATCGAACACGTACAGGGCGTTTTGCTAATTGATGCTCCTGACAATAAAAGTGGAAAAGAAGATATTGAAATGTTTCCTTCTTTTAATAGTAAAGGAAAATCTTATCTTTTTTACGATGGCCCCGAAACACAGGAGGGTAGTTATTCCAGAGATTCTTTTTTTGTAACGTTGGATGAATTTCATCTCAATGGTTTGGATAAACTGCTTCCGGAAGATTTAAATTTTAAAGGTAGCCTGGTTTCGGCGGGTATCCTGCCCGAAATCACCGAGACGGTAAAATTACAAAAAGATGGTTCGCTTGGAATGCAGGTCAGCAGCCCTGCGGAAGGATACGCAGCTTACGGCGACAAAGGAAATTTTTTGGGGGCGGTTAATTTGGACAACAATGGTTTTACTGCCAAAGGAACCATTACCTATCAGGGAGCTACTCTTGAATCAAACGATATTATTCTAAAACCACAGCAGCTTATTTCAACCGCGCAAAGATTTGAATTAGAGGAGTCGGAAGTGATTGGCAGTGAAAAGCCCCAGGTATTCGGAGAGCAGGTAGCCATTAACTGGCATCCGTATAAAGATAGTATGTATCTCAGTGTGAAAGAAAAAGGATTTAAAATATTCAAGGAGGGAAATTATACCCTCCGTGATTTATTGATTTTGACACCCGGAGGTTTAAAAGGTCGTGGTATTTTTAATTGGGATAAGGGACAAATAACTTCTGAATTGTATTCTTTTGGGGCGCATACAGTTGAATCTGATACGTCAAATTTAACGATAAAAGCAAAGGGGCTGGATCATTTAGCATTGGATACAAAAAATGTTTATACCAGGTTGAATTTTAAAAATAATATCGGAACGGTTCGGGCCAATTCTGATAGTGTTTATACAGAACTGCCTTACAATACTTATATCACAAGCTTAAATGAATTTGATTGGGACATGAAAAATGAGACCATTACTTTCAAGGCAGATGAAGACGGTAAAGGAAGTTTTAAGTCTACTAATGACGAGCACGACGGACTCGTTTTTTGGGGAAAGGAAGCATTTTATGATTTAAAAACCTATGAACTTAAATTAGGAGGGGTCAGTAAAATAGAGACGGCGGACGCATTTGTCGTTCCTGATTCGGGGCAGATTGAAATCCTTAAACTAGGAACCATGAAAACATTGACCAACGCTACCATTATTGCGGATACTGCCAATCAGTACCACGTGATCCGACGAGCTACCGTAGAAGTTTTGGGACGTAAAAAATACCGGGCAAGTGGTTTTTACGAATATAATTTGGGTGATCGTAAACAAGAGTTTGCGTTAACCGAAATTACGGGAGAACCAGTTGGTAAAGGCAAAAAGAAAAATAGAAAATGTCTGACCTCCGCAGTAGGAAAAACGACCCCTGGACAGGAATTCTACATTGATGAAAAAATTAAATTTAGTGGAGATATTGGTTTGGTGGCGAGTCGTCCGAATCTTGATTTTTCTGGATTTGCCTATCTGGCTTCCGATAAATTACCAAAAACAGAATGGTTTTCTGTCAATAGCCTGGGGGATAAATTGAACTTGCACCTTAGTTATAACGAACCCAAAAATAAAGCAGGAGATATTCTGCGGACCGGACTGCTAATTCAACCTTCCACCGGAGCCTTGTATCCTGCCACCATGATGACCAAAAAGCAGCGTACGGATTATTTGCTTTTTGAAGCAAAAGGATTGTTGAATTATGATCCGGCGGTAGATGCCTTTTATTTTGGGGATTCGCTCAAGATTGTCTCGGGTGTAAGAAGCGGTAATCTGCTCACTTACGATAATCAGAAAGGAAGTATAAAGGCAGAAGGTAAATTTAATTTCTTTGATGAACAGGATGCCCTCGTAGCAACCGTAGCAGGAATGACAGAGTTTGAGCACAAAAAGAAGCAAAATGAAGTAGCCCAAAAATCTTTCGAACTAATGCTCGGATTTGATTTGTTTTTACCATCTAAGTTAATGAGAATTATTGAAACAGATTTAGTGGCCAATGCTTATAATGCCCGGAATATTGATTATCTGAATAATCGGGAATTCTACCAAACTGCTTTATCCGAATTTATTCCGGAAGGAAAAGAACTGGCCACGGCGCGCGCACGAATGCTGCACACGGGATTGGAAATGCCAGGAAAATATGACTTTCCGGTCATGTTATCTGACGTGAAAATGATTTGGGATGAGCACAGAAATGCCCTGGTGGCAAAAAAAGAAACTTTTGGGATTGCTGGATTTAACGGTACACCCATTAACAAAAAAATGGAGGGTTTATTGGAGTTTAGACTACTTCGGGACGGGACAAAAAAGTTGACGTTTCAGTTGGTAATTCCCGGTGATGTAAATAAATATTTTTTCGAGTATCAGGATGGCGTACTGATGACTGTTTCTACCAATCCGGCCTACAACGAAGCGGTAGAAAACTTAAAGAAAAAAGATCGTTTCGTTAAAACCAAAAAAGGACAAACCCTGGAAATAGGCCTGACGAATAATTCTAAAATAAAATAACGCGTTTCTCAGAAACGAAAGAATAGGTAAATTGAATTGGAACAAGACTGTCTCGCGGGACAGTCTTTTCTTTTTTTTTACAACTTCAGCTTTTACAAAGAAAATTTTAAGAAAACTGCCAGAAGGAATTTTAGGAGCTATACGGCTTTACGGGATAGAGTGGGGACGAAAGGTTTTAAAATGATAAACCTGCGACCAATGGTCAAAGACTATAATTATTGGATGGCTGACAAACATGATGTGAAAACTTATAAGGTTTCTCCGGAAAATTGGGATGGGTAGGGATGCTACTCAATCGGTGAGGATAGATAATGGGACTGTACAGCCAAGTGTGTCATTTGGCATCCCGCACCTTGTGTTCCTAAAGGAAAGCTTCCGCGCAGACACACACTTTACGGAGCACTCCCGGGTAGATAATGGGACCCTCAAACCGGCAGGCAGCTAAATAACGTTAACCCGTACTTTTGCCGTTTTCCGGATTAACGATAAAACTTCCTTGTTGACCGGCACCTTGAAATTACTATTGAACTTTCAACAGGATTTCAATATTTTTTCTACCTTCGTGTATCTGATATTATAGATTTTACTGAAAAAGCATACTATCAGACATTTGCGGGTCTGGAGCTACTCTTTTTGGGAGCTGGAAGACTGTAGTTGGAAGAAATGTCCAATAGTACAATAAAAGTGATCTCCTTAGAACTAAAGTACAGATAATCAATTAATTATTGTCATTTTTTAAATGAAACAAAAAGTCCAGAAACAGCTTGACGAAGTAGATGAACAGCTTCATAGACTCGTTAAACGCCTTAGCCGACATTCCGAAGAGGATTTGAATCGTAAACCCAGTGACGTGGAATGGTCTGTGATGCAAGTAATAGTGCATCTCCGATTGGCAGAATTTTATACCATTGAATACATGAAAAAAAAGCTGAGTGATGGGAATATACCCAGGAAAAATTCCCTGAAAGGGAAATTAATGACGAGTATCTATCCTTTGCTCTTTAATGCCCCCTTTAAGGTCAAAGCTCCTGCGATAATCAACGGCGATGCTCTTCCGGTCAAGTCTTCTTTCTGGGATGTTACCAAACAGTGGAAACAACAAAGAGCAGAATTAAGAACTTACCTGCTCAGCTTGAGTGATGCACAACTAAAAGGTGAAATATATAAGCACCCGATTTTTGGTCGGTCGGATGTAAACGGTTTACTTAAATTTTATCTTTTACACACCAAACGCCACGAAAAACAAATAAACCGCCTCCTGTCTTATTATAAATATTAATTTTAATGTTTAAAAAAATAAACCTCCTTTACAATGTATCTTTTACCCGTTCGTTACATTATGTGAGCGTGGCGCGTCAAATGAAAAAGACTTTTCCCCTAAGAATAAGTTTACATCTTTAACCTCCCCAGCCATTGGACTTCGAAATGAGAAACCCTACGATGACGTTTAGACCGATAATTATTATTTGTTTACTTTTTCTTGCCACTGGAGAAATTTCGGCCCAGAGCGCTTTTCCCGTTAAGGTAAATAATCTTTGGGGACTGATGAATGCGGACGGAGAACTCCTCATCGAGCCACGCTACGAAGCAATGGGCGAATTTAAAAAGTTTGGCTACGCCGTCATGCAGCGGTCGAAAAAAGTCGGGGTCATCAATGAGTTTGGTCGCGAGGTTATCCCACCCGGATATCAGGATATAAAAATCCTTGATTCTACGCTTTTTGCGGTAATGATCTCCGAGGACTGGATGGTCATTAACTTGCAAGAAGCCATTGTTTTGGAAAAAGGCTACGAACGGGTACAAATTTGGGCAAAAAGATATTTAGGCTACCGCCAAAACGGAAAATGGGGCGTACGTTCCGTTTCCGGCGATCCCATCATCGCTCCGGTCTACGAGGATCTCACGTATTTACCGACGGGATATTTTCAATCCTGTGCGGAGGATAAGCTGGGATTGCTGACCGAAAAAGGAGTGGTTATTTTACCACCGGAATACGATCAAATTCAGGCGGTTGGAGACAGTTTATTTTTTTGTCGTCAAGCACATAATTGGGGTGCCGTCAATCAGACCGGTTCATGGCTTTTTCCAGTAGCCTATCAGCAATACGATAAACTTTCGGATCATTTCTACCGATTAAGAAAGGATGGAAAAACCTACGCCTACGGAGTAGCCACCGAATCGCTGATCGCGGGAACAGCATACGACGATTTTTACCCTTTTTCCAGAGCGTATCTGCTTTGTAAAAAAGATCGGCTACTTGGCTTATTAAATGCGGCAGGAGACGAAATTTTACCGCCCGCTTATAACGAAATTCAACCCTTTGGTGATAAGACCTACAGGTTTCGTCGGGGTTCTAAATGGGGAATTATTTCCGAAGCACAGGAGGTAATCGTACCCGCCCAATTTGCCTGGATCGGACGTCCTGATCCCAATACGGCGCTAGTCCGCAACAATGGTAATTTTGGCGTCATTGACGGGAATGGAAAGTTAGTCATTCCCACAGAATACGATCGAATTGAATGGAATGGCAGCCAGGCACGCGCCTTCAAAGGAGAAGCACTAAAACTCTATGATTTTGATGAAAACGGTAACGAACAGACCAGTAGTGAATTCAAAAAACACTTTACCATTACCATTGGCGCCCAACGTGCCTCACGCATTACGATGCCTACGCTGATGGAAGACCCCGACTTTTCGCTCAAAAATTTTGAATGGTTTTATTCCTCGGCGGATGATAAATGGGGTCTTCGGAAATTAAGCGACGGTAGTATCCAGATCGAACCTTCTTTCCATACCATTCGAGTCGAGCGCCGGCACAATCTGACCATTGTCGGGATCGAAAATTATAATCATTACAACTTTGAAAAAACCAAATACCGTTTTGATATGGTATACGGTGTGGTGAACAATGAAGTAGGATTACTAGTGACCGGTGTTGATCTACTGGATATTCGACTGTCGGATTTTAACCAAGGGAGCCGGGTAGCACGTTGTGTATTTTCGAGCGGTCGTCACGGATTGATTAGTAATAATCCGATTGGTTTGTTTGTCAAAAAAGATTATGCTTACATTGGTGACTTTCACCACGGTGTTGCCCGAATGAGCGTTAAAGGGCGTTTGTCGGGAAAACTTAAAGCCGGACGTCATTACCTCGAAAACCTCAATGATTACCTCGATGGATTACTCACTAACAATTATATGATTGACTATACCCTCTACGATCAGGAATTCGAAACCGAGGCTGGATTGGTCTGTGAAGGTTGTGAATTTGGGTACGTGGACACCCTGGGTAACGTAGTCGTACAACCCCAATTTTCCATTGCCGAAAATTTTGTCAACGAAGTTGGTATTGTAAAGTCGGAAAAAAAATGGGGCATGGTAGATGCGAAGGGCACGATGCTAATTCCCTGTAAATTTGATAGAGTAGATTTTCTGGAGAATACGGATAACAAGATTATTCGAATTTCCAACAATACTCAGCGGTACGGGGTAATTGATACGTTAGGAGCGGTAGTGGTAGATTTGAAATACGATGAAATAGGTCTCTTCAAAGAAGGCCGACTGGCGGTAAAACGAAACGGGAAATGGGGATTTGTGGATCCTTCCGGCCAGGAAATAATTCCTTGTCGCTACACCAAAGTAAATGATTTTTCCAATCAAAGAGCCTCCGTTAAATTCGGTAGAAAATGGGGGTTTATTGATCAACAGGGAAATGTGGTGATTGATTTTAAATACCGGAATGTTGGAAATTTCTGCGACGGGTTGGCGTGGGTCGCGACGATTAAAGGGGTAGGGTATATTGACACCAAAGGGGAGTTAGTCATTCCAATGAATTTTAGTAAAGCCTACGATTTTGAACAAAATGTGGCGCGGGTAGTGGTTAATGGAGAATGGGGATTGATTAACAAAGCCGGGAAGTTTTTTTTAAAACCCAGATATTCTAAAATCGAGAAATTCAGTGAGCACGGAACGGCCGTCGTGCGGATGGGATCCGCCAATTTTAAATACGGTCTGATCAACCGAACCGGAAATATTCTGACCAATAAAAAATACAAAAGGATCGGACTTTTTAGCGAAGGTATGGCGGCCGTCAGATTTAAAGACCTGTATGGTTTTATCAATAGTCGGGGGGAACAAGTAATCCATCCTCGCTATTCTAAAGTATCCGGATTTAGTAACGGCAGAGCGATGGTACAGTTGGCAGGCGAATGTGGTTACGTTAATAAAAAAGGAGAAGAAGTGGTCAGCTTGGAGTATTCTAAATGTCTTGATTTTGTGGAAGATCGCGCGGTGGTTTATCACGGTTACCGCTCGGGAGGAATCATTGATACGATGGGTCAGTACATCGTCGACCCAAATGTAAATAGATTATTGGACTTTAGTAATGGTCACGGTCTGGTCCGCGATCAGCACTACCGTTTTTACTATATCTCGGAAGGTGCCCGGCGTTCGGACGCTTATTATCAGCAAGCCGGAGAATTTCGGTACGGAGTTGCCGTGGTCCAAAAAGATAATAAATGGGGCATCATTAACCAACGTGGGATCGAAGTTATTCCTCCCAAATATGATAAAATTGAGGCTTTTCAGGATGGCTACGCCGTTATTCGTATTAAACGGTTTTCTGGCCTGACCAACCTCAACGGAGAGATCATCATCCAGCCGGAATACGAATATATTAGCTACGCTGGAAAAGGATTATTTCGGATTGAACAGGGGGACAAGATCGGGTATTTTAGCTCGGAAGGAGAATGGGTTTGGGGGTTGCGGGAGTAGATCAATTTTTAGAAAATCTATTTCACTTTGAAAATAAAGCTCCTCTCAAGCGGGCTTAACCGTAACCTGTAAGACAGTTTTCACAAAATTCTATTCTCAGTTGTACAAATTCGGACGATTAGCGGACTTTCTATCCCAAAGATTCAACGCCTAGAGACATTTTTTGTATTTTACTATAAATTTCTTTTATGGTACGCATTCTCTATTCTTTTTTTCTGTTTAGTTTTCTACTCTCTTCCAGTTTAATCGCGCAAACGACGGAACCGGAGGGCCAAAGTTTATTGGATACACTGATCACCCAGAAACTGCCAAAATTAGCTTTGGAGATAGATCTAAAATCGTTGTTCGAAGATCGTCGGGAGATGAACTATCGAAAAGCGATGGCGAGCATAACCTTTGATAATGGGGAGGTGTGGACCGATGAAATCAAGTTGAAAACCAGAGGGGTTTATCGTGCTCAAACATGTGACAACCCGCCTTTAAAACTAAAATTTGCTAAAAAAAGATTAAAGGCCCGGAAACTTAACAAGAATAATGAATTCAAGCTGGTCTATCCTTGTAAATCGGGTAATAATTTTCAAAACTATGTATTAAAAGAATATTTGGTTTATAAACTATACAGCGTACTTACGGAGCACGGTTTGCGGGTACAGTTAGTTGATTTGGAAATAAAGGATTCGCTTAACAATATATCTACGGTTGTCAAAATGGGGTTTTTAATCGAGCATCGAGAAGAATTGATCCATAGGCTAGGGGCCGTCATGAGTGATGCTAAATGTATGGAACCCTCGATGTTGTCTATTTACGATTATACTTTGTTTCAGGTTTTTCAATATTTTATTGGAAATACAGATTGGTTGTTACCGACGTGCAAAAACTGCGAAATTATCAGCATGCCAAGTGGGGAAATGGTTCCCATTGCGTATGATTTTGATTTTTCCGGCATTGTAAGGACTAGCTATGCGGTACCGAAAATTGAATTAGGATTATACTCCATTACTCAGCGATATTTTCTGGGACATAAAAAGAAAATGGAAAATTTAGAACCGGTCCTGGACTTGTTTCAAGAAAAAAAAGCAGCATTAATTGCCACCATTAATGATTTTGAATATTTATCAAAAAGAGAACGCAAACGGATGGTGAAATATATTAACTCTTTTTATAAAATAATCGATAACCCAAAATCGGTTAAAAAAGAATTTATTCATCCCATGAGTGCGGAAATGAGAGATAAATATTAATTGCTGGTTTGCTATCAATCAGCCAGCAACTCCGCCAACCTTTCCAAAAGTCAAGACACGACAATTCAATTGTCAGGCAGAAAACAAATCAGTTCGTAAAAACCAGACGCTAGCTCTGGTAGGCAATAACCAACGGTAGATACAAGTTTCCAATGACAAACCTACCACCCATGGACATCTGCCTGAAGATATTTTTAATATTCACCATTGTACTTTCCACCTTTTCCGCTTGTGGTCAATACGATTCTTTGAATGATTTCAATCCACTTCCAGACGAAAATATAACCATAGAGGCAATGCTTTCCTTGATGGTAGGAACGCAAGACGAAAATAAAGCAACGTTGGAATATTTGGATAACAACTGGGTTGCAGGATATACGACCATGTTATTAGATGTTGTCTACTTTTCCAGAGGGCAAGTAGATACCGGACCGATAATTTCTTTATTAAAGAAAAAGACGGGAAAAAAGCTGGGTAGAAATCTTTATAAATGGTTTGAATGGATGTGGAATGAGGATCCTAATATATTGCCATATCAAGGAGACTGGATGGCCAGAATTTATAAGGAGATGGATCCTAAGTTTGAAAAATATTTTAAAAATCGTACACAGGAAAGTTTAATTCGACTGGATGAAGTGAGATGGGGTGGAGTGGTGCAGGATGGAATTCCTCCTTTGAGAAATCCCAAGATGTTGACCGCCGACGAGGCAGACTATCTGGAGGATGATCATGTTGTTTTTGGAGTTTCTATCAATGGAGATCACCGTGCCTATCCAAAACGAATCCTGGCATGGCATGAGATGTTTGTTGATGAGATCGGTGGAGAATCTATTGCTGGTGTTTACTGTACTTTGTGTGGAACGGTGATTGCGTACAATACCAAATTTGAGGGTAAAAATTATAACCTGGGAACCAGTGGGTTTTTGTATCGATCCAACAAATTAATGTATGACAAAGCCACCCAATCTTTGTGGAATACTATTGAGGGAAAACCAGTCATTGGGCCACTCATCCAATCCAATATCGAATTGAATAGTCACTCTGTAGTTACCACGACCTGGGGGGAATGGAAAAAAATACATCCAGATACAAAGGTCTTATCTCTGAAGACAGGACACCGTCGAAACTATGACGAAGGAGCCGCCTATTACGATTATTTTTCTACCGATCAGTTAATGTTTAATGTTCCCGAACTAGACCGTCGGTTGTTGAATAAAGATGAAGTGCTCATCATTAGAGCAGATGGCTACCAAGCGGATCCACTGGCGATTTCTGCTAAATTTTTAAAACGCAATCGAGTATACCAAAATAAAATCGGGACAACCAAATTTGTGGTACTTACCGATAAAACTGGAGGAAATCGCGTCTACGAATCTCGGAACTATAAATTTAAAAAATGGGTAGATAACCGGCTAAAAGACAAGAATGGACAGCTGTGGGAAGTGGAAGAAGAACGACTGGTGAGTCCTGATGGGACTATTCTAAAGAGATTACCGTACCACCGAATTTTCTGGTTCGCCTGGTACAACACCTATAAACAAACTCGGTTGGTTAAATAAACAGTTTTGTTAATTTATTGCTTAGCTATCCGGAACATATTTTAGTATATGCGGCGGGGACACGGAATAAAGGTTATTGTTCTTTCATTAATAAATATTTTATTACTTTTGTTATATTTGACTAACGAAATATTATAATAATAACTTTTACAGACTAAAACCTTCAAAGATTAAAAAGCTATCCTTTCTCCTCTTCTTTCTGGCGAGTTTTCTTGCAGCTTCAGCTACACATATTGTAGGCGGTTCTATTTCCTACGAACATATATCTGGTGACGAGTATAAAATTTACCTGGAAGTCTTGCGAGATTGTTATGGTGGTGATCCAAATGCTTATTTCGACAATCCTGCGTCCGTAGGAGTGTTCGATGCATCCGGACAATATCTGGAACAGGTGATGATCGATTTTTCTGGTGTAGACGATACTATTTCCGTAGATGTTCCAAACAGTATTTGTAATTTCCCACCAACCATTTGTATTCATAGAACCATCTACGAAGGAACCGTAATCCTACCTACTACCACGAATGAATATATACTTTCCTACCAACGTTGTTGCCGGACTGGAAGCATAGCAAATATCATTGATCCTTTAAGTTCGGGGATGACTTTTTTTACGACGGTCAAACCTGCCTTTGAAAATACGGCTCCCATTTTTGACAGGGACATCCCTTACGCCGTTTTCTCCGGGACTGCTTTTGTTTATGATGGCTCTGCCACCGATCCCGATGGGGATTCTTTAGTTTATGAATTGACTACTCCTTTTCTGGGCGCTTCCGTTGACTTCCCTCAACCACAACCTCCTTACGAGCCTCCTTACGAGCCAGTCAATTTTATCTTACCTCAATATTCTGTTGGAAATATGCTGGGAGGAAATTACCCGTTAACAATCAATTCGGAAACGGGAGAAATGGTAGCAATTCCCTCCTTTTCAGGCGTTTTTCAAATTGGATATCTGGTAAAAGAATACCGGAATGGAATACTTATTGGCGCCACCCAACGAGAATTTATTTTCTACATTACACCAGCTGGTATGGACCAAAGCTATACGGTCAGTGGTGCGGTCCTCCTCGAAAACGGAGCGCCACTTGACTTTGGAAGTGTACAAATACTGGAGCGAAATATTTCTACAGATTCTCTTTCTGTTTATGCCGAACAACCCATCAATGCAGATGGTCAATATAGTTTTCAAAATATTCCTCCGGGTGTTTTTTATGTAAAAGCATTAATAAATCCAGGTTCCGTTTATTTTGACGATTACCTTCCGACCTATTATAACAACGCTGCTCTTTGGTATAATGCCGATCCGATTAATCAATGTGATACTTCCGGGCAGTATCGGAATATTTACTTAATTCCTACGGGGGGTCCTCTGGGACCAAATGCTTTTGAAGGAAATGTTTATTCCATTGATACGGGAGAACCCGTGGCGAATCTTCCTTTAATTCTAACCGACGAAGAGGATATCTTAATTCAAAGCAGGACGACGGATGCGACTGGTTACTTTAAATTTGAAAACCTGGCTTCAGGTAACTATCAGGTTTTAGGAAACTTGACCAATTCTTCCCTCTTAAATGAATTTCCGCCCGTCGTGACATTACCACAAGCTGATCCACTGACGATTAATTTATTTGCAGACCGACTGTCTTTTGATACGACCATTGATGTCGATTATTTACAGACTGAAGAAATTAATGATGTGCGTATTTTTCCAAATCCCACCAGCTCAGAAATTCAGATTTGGATTAACGTAAATGGTGCGGAGACCCTTGACCTGCAACTTTACAATACACAAGGAATTTTGCTTAATCAACACCTTGAACAATCAGCTGATAATACTGGTAAAATCAGTGAGTCGATTGATTTAGAAGATCATCCTGATGGGATTTATTTTTTAAAAATTCAAGGGAAAGAAGGTGCTGTTTATAAAAAGGTATTAAAGCAGACCAGGTAAATCCCAATTTAAAAAATCCACATATCCTGAAATCAAGCGATCCACAAATTCACCACCTTATCCAAAGTACCCTTGCCGCCTTACATTCCGTCGATCTTGCCCGCGAACGACTGATCAAACTCGACTTTCGCCAAAAAGAAATTGAAGATCGCCTTTTTATTATTCAGGAAATTCTCGAATTGCAGGAAGACTATATCAGCCAAACGGCCTCGGCGCCTTCCTTTGAAGAAGCCCGGAAAAAATACCTGGAAATGGTTCGGGAACAAAAGGAATTGTCCGAAAAAATGGGCATGCTCCTCTTCGAAAGAGAAGTACTGACCGAAAAAGTGAGCGGAGAAATTCAACTGCGGATCAAATTAAAAGCCCTTATGAACATGCGCGCCACCCAGCTCGAAGCCCTGCCCAAAAATATCCGCGTCGCACTCACCCAGATCAACAAAGACCTCGACACCGCCTACACCATCAAAGGAGAATTGGATAAAACCATTCAACTCAGCTACCGCCTTCGCGTCAAGCTTACCGATATCTCCGAAAAACTCAACGGTATGACCCTCTGGAATCGCCTCAAGTCCGCCCTTGATTCCGAATACCGAAAATCTATCAACGAAACCCATCACCAAATAACCCTGTCCACCCGGCTCATCCTCGAATTCGAAGATACCCTCGAACAGCTCAACCAACTGCAAACCAAACAAAAATTCTATTCCCGGCTTTCTCAACATTCCATCGGAATCCGACACCAGCCCCTCTCCCGCGAATGGCTCACCGCCGATACCATCAACCTGGCCCTGAATGCGCTCAACGAACAAATCCGGGAACTTGATACTTTAATCGAAAATTGTAAGTCCGAACGGGACTACACGGTTGATTTCATCCGAAAATTAACCGAAAAAAAGAAGAAATTTTTGATGAAATAGTGGGATTACCTTGAAATGTTGCGGGGTACGTGGTCATCATCTGACCGTCGATTTTTATCATCCAATATTCTTTCTTCGGTTTTGGCAGGTAATCAAAAGAAGCTGTGGTAACCTCTCCCCAAAATTATCGTACTTTACTATTATGGGACTCAGATTAAATTAATTTTACAAAATCAATTATCCTATGATTTATCGTTTCTTTACTGCCTTACTGCTGTTTTTTCCCATCGTTCTTATCGCCCAAGTCGGCCCAGGTGTGACCATTCAAGAGGCTTCTGCCACTGGAGTCAATAAAATAATTACCAGAGATATCGATGGGGATGGAGACCTCGATTTACTTATTTCGACCTACAGTCCGCTCAATGATGCGCATCTTCGTCTGGCTTGGTACGAAAACTTAGATGGACAAGGCAATTACGGTCCTCAAATTATTATTACGCAAGAATTTCCGGATCCCAAAGATATTAATACGGCGGATATCGATGGAGACGGTGATCTGGATGTATATGCCAGCACTGTGAATGGTAGCGGCTCGGCAATTGCCTGGTTTGAAAACGAGGATGGCTTGGGTCATTTTGTGCCGGTAAATTTTGTCGGTAACAACTTCCAGCTTGTTGATAATAAAATAGTGACGGATTTAAATGGAGATGGACAGCTTGATCTGTTGGTATATAATTACGAAGATGCTTTTTTCTATTTTGAAAATACAGATGGACAAGGAACCTTTATGGACCCCGCGGTCATTCAGACCGCCGATTTTAACGTGGCTAATTTTACAACTACGGACCTGGATAATGATGGAGATTTGGATATCGTGGCGCTTTCTGTTCCGCAAAATAATAACGTAGAAGTATTTTGGTTAGAAAATTTGGATGGACAGGGAAATATGGGTACTAAAACGATCATCGCCTCTACTACCACCACTGGTTTATATTTCCCGCTGATTACTACCGATCTGAATCAGGACGGGAATCAGGATATTATCATAAAATCCTCGGCGGGAATCACCTGGTACAATAATTCGGATGGCCTCGCTAATTTTGCTGCTCCGCTTACCCTTATTTCTGGTAGCCAGAATCTAACAGATTTTGAAATTGTCGACTTCAATCAGGATGGAAATTTGGATATCGTCATCGCCAATTCTCAGGAACTGGCAAGGTATCCACATCTCGACGGACAAGGTGTGTTTGGCTCCAAGACAACGATTAGTAGTGATCCTAACCATATTTTAGCGACCGGTGATCTAAACAACGACGGTCTGCTGGATTTTGTCGCGGCAAGCGAAGAATCGATTCTTAATTGGTATGAAAATAATAATACTAATGTTTTTGAACCTCATATTGTTGTAAGGAATCTGGTAAAAAATGTGAACAGTGTTATTAATCTTGATGTTGACCGGGATGGCTATCTCGATATTGTATATTCTAACTTAGAAGGTCCCGAAATTTTCTGGCAAAAGAATCTAAACGGTACCGGTCGTTTTAGTACACCACAACCCATTGCAGATACAAATAACGGAACCATCGTGATAGGTGCTGCTGATTTTGATGGAGATGGCTTTACGGATTTATTTGGTAAAATGGAAAGAGAAAGAATTATTTGGTATAAAAATTTGGATGATCAGGGAAATTATGAGCCGAGGATCATCGATCAAATAGAAGATCCTTTTGCACCTCCTACCGTCATCACGCCCGCAGATTTGGATCAGGATGGCGATTTAGATATTATCATCAGTTTAGGTGCTATTGAATGGTACGAAAATTTAGACGGCCTTGGTAATTTTGCGCCCAAAGAGACCCTGATTGAAGCCATTAATAGTTTTGAATATACCAGATCGTTGACGATCATCGATTTAGATCAGGATGGCGATTTGGATATCATCCGGGGAGCAGAAGCGATTACCTGGTTTGAAAATGAAGATGGCGCAGGTAATTTTGGTCCGGAAATTTCCATCTCTCCGGATTGGGCAAACGATATGATTTCTGCTTCGTCGGGAGAATTTCCTATTCCGGTAGCGGATATGGACAACGATGGAGACCTCGATGTTGTCTATGGTACTTTCTTTTCGGGTATCCAGTATCGGGAAAATCTGGACGGCCAGGGTAATTTTGGTACGACCCCCGTCCAGGCTGGTTTCACCGATATTGCAGATTATATTGCAGTGGTAGATTTTGATGCAGACGGGGATCAGGATGTTATCGCCGTAAATAGTCTGTCTCCTAATTTATATTGGTACGAAAATAAAAACGATCCCGGTAATTTTGAAAGCCACCTTATTGATCTTTATCTTGATTTTACTGAGGGAGGACATTACCTGGCCGTCGGGGATCTGGACAATGATGGAGACCTGGATCTTACCGTGGCTTCTTATGCTAATGACAGAATAGACTGGTACGAAAATTTCTTCGATCAGGTAAGGCTTAGCGGTACCGTATTTTTGGATGAAAATGAAAATGGAATTTTAGACAACGGGGAACGGGGCCTTAAAAATCAACACGTCAATCTGCAACCCGATGGGTTATTTAATTATTCGAATGCCACGGGAGCATATAGACTGGCCCTCGATACGGGAACTTACCTCGTTTCATTACTTCCTTCGCTAGGTTGGACACCAACGAGTCCCGACTCTCTGGAAGTGGTCATTGATGAAAATAGTATTCTTACTGAAAATAATTTTGGACTAACGGGGTTGACGCCTGCTTCATTGGTTCAAACAGACCTCACCAGTGCTCCCACGCGTTGCGGTTTTGAAGTTCCTTTTTGGTTAACGATTAATAATAATGGGACCTTGATTGCGGACGGTACCGTGACCATGCAGCTGGATACGCTCGTGACTTTTGTGGCCGCTGATCCCCTGCCGATCTCGGTTGATGGCTCCACCATCGTTTGGAGTTTTGCGGATCTTTATCCTACTTACGATCAGCTTTTTCGCCTTAATTTACAAATGCCTGGCGTCGACCAGATCGGCAATAACATTGCTATTACTACTACTGCAGAATTGGTAGACGACAATGGTAACCCCATTTTTTCTACGGTAAATAATTTTATTTCTGAAATCAACTGTGCGTACGATCCCAATGATAAACTCGTTTCTCCTGATTTTCCTGGTGATGATAATTATACCCTCAAATCTGATTCTTTCCAATACACCATCCGCTTTCAAAATACCGGTACGGATACCGCCTTTAACATCGTGGTGGAAGACCAACTGGATGACCGGTTGGAATGGAATACTTTCCGTCCACTTAGTAGCAGCCATTCGTTTGAAGCCAATTTGGATAGAAATGGATTGGTGAAATTTTCTTTTAGAAATATCATGCTTCCCGACAGTAACGTCAACGAAATGACCAGCCACGGTTTTGTCAAATATGAGATTTTTCCGAAGACTGGACTGGAAGATAATGAGATCATCCGCAACCGCGCCGATATCCTGTTTGACTTTAATCCACCTATTTTAACCAACACGACGCAAAATATTATGCTGGAAACTTTCGACGCTGATCAGGATGGCTTTGTCTTTTACGAAGAGTGTGATGATACCAATCCTAACGTAAATCCTAATGCTACCGAAATTCCCAATAATGGTATCGACGAAGATTGTGACGGAGAGGATTTAATGGTTAATAATATCGATTTGGAAACTTCTCCAATAAAAATTTCTCCTAATCCAACCCGTGATTTTCTACGGATTGAATTGCCCGGTGGACAAACTGCCAGGATACTGGTTAGCACCGCGGATGGTAGAGTCGTCTTGGAAAAAGAAATTCAAACGATAGAACAGGTAGATTTAAGTAATCTGCCAGCGGGACTCTATCTTCTGGTGATCCGTGGAGATAATGATCGCTGGATACGACGGGTGGTGAAGTTGTAGGTTACTGCCAATTTTGGGTATTAAATCTATTGTGAAATCGAAAAAAAAGATATACACGATAAAGGGTCTCCGCGCCTCTGCGCGACAAAAAAATCAGCGCAACAAGAGTCTCAAAACCTTTCAGTTTACCGCAATTTTATTACCTTTGAACCTCAACTTAGTCGTCAGACCAATTTAAAAAACACCGACACATGTCCTTAAAATATAACTCCAATTTTGATTTTATTTCCAAGGTAGTAGATCACTACGATAAATTAAAATATGCCTTGCTGGAAGCGCAAACTTTCAATCCGGATACGTACGGCTTTCCGAATTTTTATTATAAAGTAATGGAAACCGATCAGTTAAGAGTAGATGCCTTTAAAAATGCTTTTAAGAAATACAGAGGCATGAAAAATAAGGTGGTTTGTGAAATCGGTATTGGTACCCTGGCACTGACCAAACACTATCTGGATGATGTCAAAAAGGCCTATCTGATTGAAAGCAATCCCAATGTAATCCCATTGGTGAAAAAATTACTCAAGAAAAATGGTTGGGATAAAAAAGTCGTATTAATTCACGGAGATGCTTTGAAAACCGAACTACCAGAAAAGGTCGATTATATCATTGGAGAACTCATGAGTATCTTTTGCGCCAACGAATACCAGGTGCAGATTTTTAAACACATGCGCCAGTTTCTAAAACCAAAAGGAAAATTGATCCCCGGAAAAATTGTCAATTTAGCCCAACTTAGTTACGCGGAGTTTGATGACCAACATAAGCACTATCCCATCTTTTTTACCCGCCACCTTCCGGAGCAGTTTACCCCGCAAAAAGTCGTCAACACCATTGACCTATACAAGGAAAAAAAGATGAATATTATCCGAAAAACAAAATTCAAACCCTTACTTTCCGGCACCGTAAATTCTGTCTAC
>CALLLR010000095.1 GCA_938008185.1 uncultured Saprospiraceae bacterium | reverse complement strand
TCCATTTCTGGACCTGAAAAACACTTTTCTAACTCAGCCAGCAGTCTCTTTGAATCAAAATTTTTTATATCCATTCCATCTTAACCTCGTTTTTTGTAAGTTTGTTCAATTAATAGCCTGACGGCTATGGAGCAGACTCATTGGTGGATCAGTAAGTTCACGATAGAGGGCATTATTCATTCTTCCCCTTCAGTTAACTAATCTGCACATCCACCAATCCGCGCATCAAAAAATCCGCACATCAATTCACTCCACTCCGGTTCTTAAAATCGTCCGGATTATTTAACACCATCCGCTGAATTTTTTCCAGATCTGTCTGTGTTTTTATCAAAGTTCCAATACCTTCCAATGCTTGAATTTTTTCTACCGCTTCTTTACTGGAAAACTGTTTGACATACTTTAGCCAATTTAATAATTCCCGCGTCGTTGGCGCCCGTTCCAATCCAATTCTACGCAAATGGTAAAAAACATCCAAAGCCGTATTGACAATCGAATTATCCACCTTCGGAAAATGCTTGTGTACAATTTCGCGCATCATTTCGGCATCCGGAAAATTGATATAATGATAAATGCATCGTCCTTTAAAAGCCGTCGGTAATTCCTGTTCGCGATTAGAAGTAATCACAATCGCCGGCATTTCCTCCTCCGAAATTTCAATCACCTCTCCCGATTCCGGCATTACAAAGCGACGATGGCTCAAAGCGTATAACAAATCGTTTGGAAATTCCCTCGGCGCCTTGTCGATTTCATCAATCAACAAAACAGAATGGGGCGTACTGTAAGCCATTGCCGCCGGTCCTTTGACTACGTAATCGGCCAAAGATTCCGGATCACGTCCACCGGTAGAAAGCGCCGACTGCAATCCCTTTTCGCTCCGTTGTGCATTCAAAATTTCAATTTGCGAATCCCGTAAATATTTCACGTGATCAAATCTTGCCACAAACTGCTCCACGTTACTTTTCGACCCCGTTGGATAAACGAACAAATCCAGTTTTTGATCCGCCGCATACTGCAATGGCAACTCCGTCTTTCCCGTTCCCGGTTCTCCTTCGATCAATAAAGGCATTCCCAGGGTTCGTGCAATATGAAAAGACTGCGCCAATTCCCGGTCACACAAATATTGCTCCGACCCATCCCAAAATTTTTTATCTGCCATGTTTAGTTTATTAGTTGTACCAGTGGATTGGTTTTATTGGTTTATTTGTTTATTTGCTGATCATTTTGTAATTAGTGAGTTGGTGTTTAAAACAATTTAATTTTAAATTAACCAATTCAGCAAAAAATCAGGCCAGCAACTCCTTTACTACCTCTGGATTCAACAATGTGCTTGTATCACCCAGATTTTTCGTATCGCCCGATGCAATTTTACGCAAAATTCTGCGCATTATTTTTCCGCTACGGGTTTTCGGTAAAGCAGAAACAATCCTTATCTGATCTGGTTTAGCGATCGGTCCTATTTCTTTGGTGACCACCGCTCGAATCTCTTTAATGAAGACCGCTTCGTTGGTCACTTTTCTATTAGGAATAATATACGCGTAGATACCCTGACCTTTGATGTCATGAGGATATCCGACCACGGCAGACTCTACCACATTATCGTGTTCGTTAACCGCATTTTCTACTTCGGCAGTTCCCATTCGGTGGCCCGAAACGTTGATGACATCATCCACCCGTCCAATAATTCGGTACATTCCTTTTTTGTCGCGTCGGGCACCATCTCCCGTAAAGTACATATTGTCAAAAGCGGAAAAATAAACTTGTCGACAACGTTCGTGATCTCCGTAAGTTGTTCGAATCATCGACGGCCACGGATACTTAATACAAAGCAAACCTTCCTTGCCGTTGCCCTTGATTTCTTTCCCTTCGGCGGTCATCAAACAGGGCTGAATTCCCGGCAACGGATAGCCCGCAAAAGTAGCTTTCTGCGGAGAAATATTTCCCAGACCAGAAATCATAATTCCACCCGTTTCGGTTTGCCACCAGGTATCGACAATTGGTAATTTATTTTTCCCAATTTTTTCTTTATACCAGCTCCAGGCCTCCTCGTTGATGGGCTCGCCGACGGTGCCTAATACTTTTAAATTACTCAAATCATAATGGTCCGGCCAGTGATCGCCCCGCGCCATCAAAGCACGAATCGCCGTTGGAGCCGTATAAAATTGATTGACCTTATGCTTTTCACAAATATGCCAGAATCGACCCGCGTCGGGATAGGTCGGAACGCCCTCGGACATCACCGTCGTGGCCCCGGTCAGCAACGGACCGTAGATGATGTAGGAGTGTCCCGTAATCCATCCAATATCGGCGGTACACCAATAGATGTCTCCCTTGTCGTATTGAAAAACATTCTGAAAAGAAAAAGAGGTGTAGACCATATAACCACCGCAAGTATGCACCACACCTTTTGGTTTACCGGTGGAGCCAGAAGTATATAAAATAAACAAGGGGTCTTCCGAGTCCATCTGTGTGGCCCGGCAAGATTTGGATTGTCCTTCGATCGCTTTATGCCAGTAAATATCCCGCTTCTTTTTCATGGCTACTTTCTCACCCGTATTTTGGTGAACGATTACCGTTTCGATGCTGCTGCATCCCATTTTTAAAGCATCATCCACTATTTTTTTGACTGGAATATTTTTGCTACCTCTCGCATTATAATCCGAACAAATCACCATTTTACAAGTCGCATCTTTGATTCGGTCCGCCAGTGCATTTGCGGAAAATCCCGCAAAAACCACGGAGTGAATCGCACCAATTCTGGCGCAGGCCAATACCCCGATCGTTAGTTCTGGCACCATCGGCATGTAGAAACAAACGCGGTCACCTTTTTTAATGCCGTTGGCTTTTAGCATATTGGCGGTCTGGCAAACGGCCTGATATAATTCTTTATAGGTGTAGGTGACGAACGGGCGGCTGGGATCGTTCGGTTCCCAGATGAGGGCCGTATCGCCTCCCTGAGTTTTCAGGTGTCGGTCGAGGCAATTTTCGGTGATATTGAGTTTACCACCTACAAACCATTTAACGGCGGGTGTCCGGAAATCATTTTCCAGTACTTTTTTCCAGGGCTTGCGCCAGGCAAAAGTTTTGGCCTGTTTGGCCCAGAATTTTTCGGGATCCGCAACGCTGTCGGCGTATACTTTTTTGTAGTGAGCAAAGTCTTTAATTTTTAAGGTCATCTTTTTAAGTGTTAATCAAGTATAAATGTTGGTTAGAATGCTTGGCAGGGGAATAAAAGTACTGCTTTCTTAGCGGTTATTCAAAGATTTGTGGATAGAGATTTTTAGTAGGCAGATTATTGGAGGTTAAAAAATATTTAAGTTTTACAGAAAAGGGTTAACCTCAGATTTGTACTTTTTTGAATTTCAACAGAATGGATTGAGGGTGGCGAGTGGAAAGATGTTGGCGCAGTAGGGTTTTCGGATTTGCGAATTTTTTGATGGATGGATATGCAGATTGTGTTGATTTTTTTGAAACGTTTCAACCTTAAGAAAGAATAGGCTGACGAGAAAATCTTGTCAGCCTATTTCATTTCATAAGGAACTTGTTGTGTCAAGAAGATAGTGCTAAAAAGAAAATTAAAGATTACCAATCCTATTTTTTCTAACTAATTTTAGTCATAAAAAAACTATATTAATTTATATTACTTCTTATAAAATTATAATATATTTGTTTCAAAATTTAACAAATGAAATTTCAATCTTTCCATCATTTATTTTTTGCCTCAAAGGTTGGAGCTTTTTCAAGAGTAACCAAAAGAGAATATAAAGACTCTCAAATTACTCTTACTGGGTTAGAAGCCCAAATAGTTATTGATTATTATAAAATTAAAAACATTCAGATCGGGAACGTTAAGAGTAACCCCTCTAAAGCGTCCAAAGACTTTATCCTATATAACACGAATACTGCAATCAAATTAAATCTAGTTTATCCAAAACCATCGAAACGTGAGTTGCGACTGTATATCTCAAAAAAGAATGGGTTCAAACCCAAAGGAGGAATGATATGGTTCATATTCGTCAATAAAAAAAACAAATTGGTAGTTGGAGCTTTGGACGAAGTAACATGGAATAGTTTAGATCAATATGATATTGATGATAATGAATATATCAATTCCATTAACTTAACAATTCCTAAGAAGAAGGATATAAGGAACATATCTACCAAAGGTGAAATAATAAAGATTAAGACTAAAGGAAGAACAACTTATAAACGAAATCCAAACCTGGCTATTCTTCGTTTTGAAAAATCGGGATATAAATGTGAAATAAATCCAAGGCATGAAACTTTTACATCAATAAGAACTAACCTTCCATTTGTTGAATCTCACCACTTTATTCCTATGAAATACCAAGGAATAATCAAGTATCCCCTTGATAATTTAGATAATCTTATTTCATTATGCCCAAACTGCCATAGAGCATTTCATCACGCTATTATTGATGAAAAAGTTCTTTTAATAAAGGACGTTTATGAAAAAAGAACACAGTTACATAACCTTTACTCAGTGGAAGACTTAAAGGGGTTTTATAATTGTATTAGTATAAAGGATTAAGAATTACACCACTTCTCCTTGAACGCAATACTCTTTGCAATTTTTTTTATAACAGGAACTGCAACAGAATTTCCAAACTGTCTATATGCCTGAGTATCGCTAACGGGAATTACAAATTCTTCAGGAAAGCCTTGAAGTCTAGCACATTCTCTAGGGGTTAATTTCCGCGGATTTTTTCCATTTTGTGGAATTAAACATTCTTTTCCATCTTTATAATACCTAGCTACAAGTGTTTTAGAGGGTTTTTCTAAATCTGCTTCAAAAGCAGTAAATCCAGTGCCTCTACTCAAATTTCTTTTTGTTCTATTTTTATGACCTTCCCAAAGCCTATCGGATATTGTATACTTCTTATTAACTTTTTTTTCTAATATTGTTTTCAAAGCTAATTCATCTCCTTCAACTTTAGGAAATTCAAACTTAGATTGATCTCTTAAGCATACCATATAAAACCTTTTCCTTCTCTGAGGAACAAGTGGACTCGAATTTATTATCGTCCAATTAAAACTATAATTTAAATCTTTCTCTATTATAGATTTCACTAACTCAAAGGTTTTTCCTTTATCATGAGACTTAAAATTGCTCACATTTTCTAAAAATAAAACCTTTGGTCTTTTTACCTTTGCAATTCTTATTATATCTAAAAATAAATTCCCTTTATTAGTGTCTTCAAATCCATGTAACAGTCCTAATGAATTTCTTGCTGAAACTCCGGCGAGACTAAATGGCTGACATGGAAATCCTCCTGCTATCACATCATGATCTGGGATCAATGAATCAATTTCTTTATCAGATATTTTCTCATTAGTAAACTCCCTTATATCACCGAATGGATATTCACCAAAATTACTCTCATAAGTTATTTTAGCATATTTATCAACCTCAGAAGAAAAGACACATTTACCACCAAATTCCTGCAAAGAAAGTCTAAACCCCCCTATGCCAGCAAATAGGTCAATAAATTTAAAACTAGGAGATTTAATGGGAGGAAAAGGAACATCCCATTCATAATTTACCTTATATTGAAAAATAGGAGACTTTACAGTTTCAAAATTTATAATTTCTTTTTGCTGATATTCTTGGAAAGATTTTTTATAATGGTTTTTCTTAACTGTGTTACTAAACTGATACATGTGTGTTGCAAATGCCCAATCGTTATCACTTATTTTACTCCCACTATTTATTATATCATCTAATATTAAAGAATACTTCATTTTATAGTTATTTTGAGGGCAAAATAAACAAAATGTTTCATAGTTGCGCATTACTTAGTAATATTCTCAATGTATATTTTTTTTCAATATCCATCAAGTCCTAATTAATTATCTGAAGGATACAATACGATAAGACTTCTAAAGCACACTCAATCTTCCGACCTTTCGCAACGCTCCGTTCGTCAATTCAAAAAAGTAAATACCGGACGTCAAATCTTCTTTTTGGATATTCACCGTACCGGGACGAACTTTGCCGTACCGCTGAACTACCCGACCGTTGACATCCAGAATATTCAAATCAAATTCGATATTATCCGGGTATTGAATTATCAGGTTTGTTTGAGTGGTAAAAGGGTTGGGTTGTACCCGAATTTCCAGGTCACTGGTAAATTCTTTGGTACTCGTCAGCAAGAGACATTCACCACCAATCAGAGGAATGGTTTGTTCATAATGACTATTTATTATATCCCGAATTTCAGAAATACAGATCTCCGTATCGGTCACGGTGGAATAATAAATTCGACAAATTGGCTGCGGTAACAAGGTCTTTTGTAACGAAGAATCGGGATAAGAAAGTCCAATTATTGCACCGTTAAAATTCCCCTGAACGGTAAATGGTTCGGTCGCCGCATCGGTCAAACTTTCTACCTGCGTCATCATCACACCACTAATGGAAAATTCGTAACCTACTACTTTACTGGTCACATTGACCATTCCAATATCTATATAATTTTCGTCAGGATCATGATCAATAATGCTTAACGTTACGGTATCACTTGGATTTAACACACCACTTGGAAAACCGCAATGCTCATGTACTACTCCGCCGATATTGGTATGTCCTTCCATATAGTTTACACAATTATTGAGCAAAGCTGCGTCGTAGACGGAGATCCGACCATCATCATTGAGATCGTTACAAGGAGTTGGGGTGATATCTTGTCCCAGTATCTCGGCAACGTACCTTTGTGCATCCTGTAATTCCTGAACTCCGTTATTATCCAGGTCACCACGTAATGCCGTACCTTCACAATTGCCAGCACAATCTACTGTCGCCAATCCGTTAGGAGTACCCGCACAATCTATGTACGGCGTACATGCTGTTTCTACCTCCATCTCCAGGACACCCGACGAGCGGTCCAAAATGAGGCAAGCGGTTGCCCAATTGTTATCTATTCGACTTTCAACCTGACCATTAAAATCCGGTTGATTCAACCAATTGACACGTACTATAATCTTGTAGGCCCCATCGGCTACATCCGTCACATCAATCCATTGACAGGGCAATCCAGCACTGTAGACATCTCCGCAGCCCGCACTGACACCCATATTATCACAACCATATTTCGCCTCACCACCTCCACTACATAACAAATCAAGTACACAATATCCAGCTTTGTGCCCAATCGGAATTATATTACTGAATGCATCTACCAGTAAATACTCCGCGTAACTTTCGTAATGATCATGACCATGACAATTATCAAAACTAAACTGAGCGTTATCCATGGTCGGCGGACCGATATAATAATCAAATTCACCAATATTATCAAAATGCGTCGCAAACCGGATAACGTCCCGCATCCCATAACCTTGTAAACAACCCTCATCGATTAAACATTCGTCTTCTTCGGCAAGTACCTGATCAACATAAAGCGTATTTCGAAGAACATCTTCCCGAATTTCCAAATCTGGTCCCGGTGGACAATCTGGGCTGCCCTGCGGCAAACAGGAACCATCATCTTGAACGGCAACGGCATTATAATTACAGCTGGTCGGATCCGTACATCCAGTCACCGGCCCCTCGTAAGTAATCTGCCAGGAGATTGTATCGGTACAATCGTTATCCGCACTTCCAATGCGTATATAAATCGTGGCACCGTTATTTAACAAAGCGTTCACCTCTGCTTGCAAGCCACAACCGCCTTCATTATCATCATAAAAAATAGTTCCCTCGTTGGTATCTGGAGGTAAAGTTGCCGGGCATTCCCGATAGATCCATATTTTGGTATCACAGTCGTTGAAGTCACAGGTAGAGATTGAAAATATACCAGTAGTATCTGTGGTATATTCGTAATAAGTATTGTTTGTTTCCGCAGCGTATAAACTATCGAGTTCTGCCTGAATACTGGCATTGCAATACTGGCCGAGCGCACAAATAATTGTGCTGGTCTCGGAACTCCCGAACGTCGCCCCGAAAGCGACCTCTACCCCATCCACTTCTACACTATAAAACCCCGGCGAAAAAATCCCGTCTCCGAAGTCATCAAAAATCGTAAAAGAGACACAATCGTCGCCAGGCACACAATAATTCCAGGTATACAAAGAATCCGCTACGGTAAGATCTCCTTCCTGAATAAAATCATAGGTTTCGGTGAGGCCCGTCAGTTCCCAGGAAGTCTCGTTAAAATACTGATCGGTTCGAATATTTATGGTAATAGCCGTGCTGTCCATACCACATTGCGCAAAAGTCTGCCAGCCAAAGACACTACAAAACAAGAAAAGAAGCGTCAGCAGTAGTTTTTGTTTCATTTTGATAAATTTAGCTTCCAGAAAAAGCTTTGGATAAAAGATCAGAACAAATACTTACGAAAAAGTATCTGTGTCGTAAGTAACTTAGAAAGGGGGTCTGAATTTATTACCAAGTTATAAAAAAAGAAGGAAAATAAAGGGAAAGAACGTTGGAATTGCCCTTTAAATATTAGCGAATGGTTATCTTTGGCAAAAATAAACGAAATATGAAACTCAATCTTGATTTAGCAGTAGCGAGTAAGCCCGAATGGATTGCCGCGGTGATGAATGATTTCCCGGCCTTTTTGCAGGACCATCTCGATTGTGAACGCAAAGCGAGCGCAATGGCGATGAGCTTTGTGGCCAAATATCCGGATCGTACCGCCATTATCCCCGATTTGATTGCTACGGGAATTGAAGAACTGGAACACTTCCAGCAAGTATACGAATTGATGGTGGCACACGGAGTACCAATGGTGCACTCCATTGGCGCAGATCCGTATCTGAAAGAGCTCTTGAAGCTTTGTCACTCAGGTCGGGAGGAACGCTTTCTGGACCGGTTGCTCGTAGCATCCGTGGTAGAAACCCGCGGGGCTGAGCGGTTCCGGATGGTTTCGGAAGCTCAGGAAACGCCGGATTTACACCGCTTTTATAAAATCCTCTGGGCCTCTGAGGCCAAGCACGGACATATTTTTGTAAAAATGGCGCTGGAATATTTTCCGGAAAAACAGGTGTATGATCGCCTGGCGTGGTGGGTGGAAAAGGAAGGGGAGATTATTGATGGGCTGGAGATTCGGGCGGCGTTGCATTAGGGGTGACCGCTTTTTTTTCGTCATTACTTTGAAAAAGCATAAATAAGTAATAATGAAAAAACACCGCATCAATCCAAATGTTCTAATTTTGTTATTTGTATTCTCATGTAGCGCTAGTACTCTTAGTGCGGT
>CALLLR010000094.1 GCA_938008185.1 uncultured Saprospiraceae bacterium | reverse complement strand
TTTTAAATCCTTCAAAAAGTAAAAAAGAAAATTAGAAAAAAAATCTGAAAGAAAAGAAAAACAAGACGCCAAGCCTAAAAGATATAAGCCTGGAAAGAAACTATTGGGGGGATACCGCTTAGATTTTAGCTTTGAAAATTGTTTAAATAGAAAGAGGAGTACTAAGATCAAAGCATATCTTGAATCTCTAGAGAAGAAGGAAAAAGAAAGATTTCGAAGAAAGGTCAGAATTATGATTAAGAAAAAATGTTCAAAATACCATTCGAGGTATTATTAAAAGAAAAAAACTAACGACGGAGAATTCGACGAACTACCATTTAATGCAAATAGTTGACGGATATAAAAAAGGCCCGCCTCCAAATTGAAAGCGGGCCTCAAGTATTTTAATCGTCCTTCCGGATACAACTTTATCAATTAATGTTTACCTCTACGGTTCAACCACCCGACGCTTAAACGCGCTCTCCGTTGAAGAACCCCTCTTTGTTTTCTTAGGCTTTAAGTCTCCGCTCAAGTCGGACATAATCGGCGTCGCGATAAAGACAGAAGAATAAGTACCCACAATGATACCGACAAACAGCGCAAAAGCAAATCCACGGATACTGCTTCCTCCGAAGAAGAGTAGAATTGCAACCACAAATAAAGTAGTTAAAGAGGTAATCACTGTTCTACTCACCGTACTGTTGATGGCACTATTGATAATCTCCTCTTTGGTTTTGCTGCTATAAAGACCCATAAATTCACGAATACGGTCAAATACTACTACCGTATCGTTAATGGAGTATCCAATCACCGTCAGGATCGCGGCAATAAAAGCCTGATCAATCGTCATCGCAAAAGGCAAAATTCCGTGTCCAATCGAGAAGATCGCTAAAACAACCAGCGTATCGTGAAACAAGGCCGCAACCGCACCCGCACTATATTGCCAGCGGTTAAATCGGGCAAAAATATAGAAGAAGATGAACAATAAGGCCAGCACCGCAGCGTAAAAAGAACTCGTCTTGATATCATCCGCAATATTAGGTCCTACCTTATTACTACTCGTTACGTGTGCACCAATTCCGTTTGGATTCTTAAACTGCGCTTCGTTCAGAGAACCACCTACAATACTATTTACGCCGGTAAACAAGGCAGCCATCACATTATCTGCCGCTTCTTCGCTAGCATCGGTAATCAGGTAATCGGTCGTCACGTTAAAGGTATTCTGTGTACTCACTGCTTTTACAATTGGTTCTTTACCGTCAAATGGTGTTTTTAACGCAGCCCGCAGGTCATTGGCCGAAATATTCTGACCTTCGTCAAATTGAATATTATAAGAATATCCACCCTTGAAATCTACGCCTAACTCGAAACCTCGAACTGCCATAGAAACAATTCCACCTACAATGATAATTCCAGAAAGGATATACGCCATCTTACGTTTTCCTAACCAGTCAATATTTAAGTTAGCAAAAGCATTTTTAGAAAAACCAGTCCAGAAAGACATATCATTTCCTTTTTCCGTCCACCAGTTAATCATCAGACGTCCAACGAGTACCGCCGTAAAGAGCGAAGAAATTACCCCAATAATTAAGATAATCGCAAAACCTTTAATCGGTCCAAGTCCGAAGTATGCCAAAACACAAGCCGTTAAAATGGTCGTTACGTTGGCATCAATAATCGCAGAATAAGATTGCTGGAAACCATCTTTGATGGCTGCTAAAGTGCTCTTACCTTCCCGTAGTTCTTCCCGGATTCTTTCGTAGATGATTACGTTGGCATCTACCGCCATACCAATGGTCAGGATGATACCTGCCACCCCGGGTAAAGTCAGTACCGTACCAAAGTTGGCCAGCGCACCTCCGATAAAGAATAGATTCGCTAACAGCGCAATGATCGAAACGATACCACCACCACCGTAGTAGGCAATCATAAAGAAAAGAACCAATGCCAATCCAATAATCATGGAATTAAGCGAACGGCTGATATTTTCGGCTCCTAAAGAAGGACCAACAACCTGCTCCTGAATGATCTTCGTCTGAGCGGGTAATTTACCAATCTCCAGAATTTTAGCTAAATCATCTCCTTCCTGCTGGGAGAAGTCTCCGGTAATAGCCGAGTTTCCACCGGTGATCGCACCATTAACACTGGGTGCACTTACAACTTTATTATCCAGAGAAATCGCAATCTCCCGATTGTTATCCTGAGCAGCTTCGGTGGTGATTTGTCCCCACTTTCGGGCACCTTCACCGTTCATCTGTAACGATACGGTAATCTTTCCATTCGTAGGATCCGGGTTAGAAGTAGCACCCGTTACCACATCTCCTTCAAGTATCGCCTTGTCACCACGACTGGTTTTAATGGCGTATAGCTCATACATTGGCTGTGAACTTTCTTCGGATAAGTAATCGATGTTAGAATAACCCCACATGAATTTTACATCCTTGGGGAATAATGCTTTAATATTAGGTTGTGCCAAATACTTGTTGATTCGGTCAATCTTGTTTTTTGCGGCAACACCAACCACGGTAAGCGGATAGCTGATCCCCGCGCCGGTTTGACCGTTCAACTGTAGCAAACTCAATAACGGTCCACCGCTATTCAATTGGTTGGCAACATTACGAATAGTATCCTGGTAAGCCGTAGAATCGGTGATATTACCAGTATCATCGTAGCTATAATTATATTTTGTTTCTACCGTAAAATCTGAAGCTGCTGCGGTATCGTCATTGCCAACTCCTAATTTACGATCTGCCTCTTGTAAGGCCCCCAGAATATTTACATTATCGTTGATTCGGTAGGTTTTCCAGAATTCCAGCTTCGCCGTAGAAGACAGGAAGTTACGGGCCCGTTCCGGGTTGGTAATCCCCGGAAGTTCTACCAGAATCAAGTCACGTGCGGCATCCAAAGATACGTTTGGCTGCACCACGCCCAATTCGTCGATTCTTTCCTTCAATCGCTTGTAAGTAAGATCAACCGTTTCGGTAGCCGTTTCCCGTAATAATTGAATAATATCCGCATTGGAATTTTTTGTACCAATTTCTTCTTTCAAAGCACCACGGGCAAAAATATTACGTAGCGAACCGTTGGGGGCTACTTTCTTGTACTCCTCGCCAAACAAGCTGATAAAATCAGCCTGAGAATTGGCCTGTGCTTTTTCGGCGTTGTCCAAAGCAGCGAGGAAGTTTACGTCGTTGGTATTGCCCGCAACATTCTTCAGGAAGTCCTTCAGGTCTACTTGAAGTACTACACTCATTCCCCCTTTCAGATCGAGTCCGAAGTTAAGCTGGGCGTTTTTCAAATCTTCGTAAGTATACTTTTTTAGCATAGGAATACTAAAAATCACCTCGCTGGACATAGAATCCAGATAAGCACTTCTGGCCGCTGTAATTGTCTCATTTTTCTGTGCTGGATCAGCGATGTTAGAGGCGAGCGATTGTGCGTACGATTCCGCGTTATTTTCCACTTTGGCAGTAGGCAATAAATAGAAATACTGCAGTAGGCACATGATGGTTAAAACCACCAGGAAGAACTTAATAATACCTTTACCTTGCATTGTTTAAAATTTAATTGGATTGATGGAGACTTTAATTTTTCTTGTAATACCTATTTATACCATAAAGTCTATTGAAAAAACGGTGCAAATATAGAAATTTTAACTGATAATTGCTGGTTTTACCGTATAATTGCGTTAGTTTCTGAACTATTGGCTATCTTAATCATTTATATGAAATACGAGGTGTTTTTCCAATAGTTTTGGTTTACACTAATTTATTAATCTTTTTTTGGACGAAAGTTCACATTATCAACTAAATTTAACTACAAATGGGTTTATTTTCATTTTTAAAAAATGCCGGATCTAAGGTATTAACCAAAAAAGCAGCTGCTGAGGTGAAATCTCCTGAGATTACCAAAATGGAGGAAGAACTATTCCGGAAGCAGAAATTATTTTTACTAAAAAGTGTAGTAGACAATACAGGTATTAAGATTAAAAATCTTGAATTAGACCTGAACGATGATACGGCTACCATTTATGGACAGGTAAAAAAGCAGGCAGATAAGGAACGGCTTATTCTCGTCCTCGGAAACGTTGGAGGAATTGCTTCGGTAGATGATCGAATCGGAGTAGACAAGGAAGAACCCGCTGCGGAGTTTTATACGGTAAAAAAAGGAGACAGCTTATCCAAGATCGCCAAGCGCTATTATGGGGATCCAATGAAATACAAGCAATTATTCGAAGCTAATCAGCCATTGTTGAAAGATCCGAGTAAAATCTTTCCGGGTCAGCAGATTCGTATTCCGAAATTGTAATAAGCATTAAGCAAAAAAAAACAAACATGAGTCATCCCAAATTATCTATTTAGAAGTGATCAGCCAGTTGGCTTGTTCGCTGGTTGGCCAGTTAGCCCTCTTTTTACGTAAAAAGCTAACTAGCTAAAAGCCAACTGGCTAACCAGCTAAAAAACCTGATTTCAAGGGTAAATCACCACTTTAAATTTTAATAATAAAATTCGGGATGACTCCTGTTCTAGTTGTTTCTACCGTCAGTTTAGCGTTCTCGTCAGATACCGCTAGTTTGGACGTCCTCGTCCAGATACGCACTGCTCCCAAAAGACCAACAACGCCCCATATTGCCCCGCCATCCAGCCCGGACAACCGAAACAGCCCGGCAAATACCCATCTTCCCCCGGTTGCTGCGGAAAAATCCCGACTTTATCGCAAAATAGTGGTTGATCTGAAATAATAAAATCTGCTAACGCGATCCGTCCCGTCGGAGGCCAGCGGGTAATTCCGCTACTAATCCATTCGGTTGGACTTTTTCCAAATAAAATGGTATCCGTCTTTACTTCGTATACACCAGCGGGCAGACTCGTGAACAGGGCGGTATCTCGAATCGATAACTGATTCGACCCTTTGATTTTTAGTTCTTTTAATAAAAAAATAAGCGGAACGGCAGCATTATCTCTTTCAAGAACATCTACCGTTCCGCTTTCCGTTTTATCAGCAATCTCTCTGTTGTTGTCCGTCCGTATTTCCGTTCGACAACTAAAACCAGCCAATAAAATGCCTATCCATAAAATCCATTTCGCCATTTAACGAAGATAGAAAAAATCAAAGGAATGGGAATCTTTTAGTTCAACTGGTCATTCCCATTCTAATTATTCAATGCCCAGTTGTAGTCGATATAACTGATTTTGGTGGAGCTACTGACCTCACTATTATATTTCGCCAGGTAATCGTTTAAATTGCCAAAATCTTCCGCGTACCATTCAAATATTTTTGAGATTTTAGCCGAACCACTATTAATGGTATTGTAAGTATTACTGTTGATAAAACTACGGGTCCGTTTGTCTAATTCGCTTTGAAGATTGGTTTCCGTCCACGCTTTATTCATCAAAGGAGGACAGGACTTCGCCGCACAATTAACCGCAAAATGAATTCGGGCATCTTTAAAAGTAGGTCGGATGATGTCATTTTCAATATTATTAAGCGATAAAGTTTTACCATTTAGTTTGATAAATTTCTTATCCCAGGGCTTACCACCTTCCAGGTCTGTAATACTTTTAAGCGGATAGTTCCGAACAATCATATCAATTGTATACGCATTATAAGCATTGATCCAGTAGGCCAGTTTTTTATCTTTACTCCAGCTACTTTCCACCGCCTGGGCCTCCAGCTGAGTGAGGTAAGATTTTAGTTTTGCCTGATCCTGCTTAAATCCAGTATAATTTACTTTCCCAGTACTGCTCACATGCTTGCGCAACAGATCATCAAATATCTGATGGGAAAAGGTAGCCTCTTTAACGGTTTTTTTAATATCATCTTTTACTCCGTCAACATTTTTCTTAATATTATTTTTCGTATTGTTTATTTTTTCTTCGGCTGCGGCCTTAATTTTAGCTGCTTTTTCTTCTGCCTTTTTTATTTGTTCCGCTTCTATTCTTGCTACTTCGGCGGCTAGTTTTTCCTTTTCGGCGGCAATTTTAGCGTCCGCGTCGTTTTTTGATTCCGTGATGGCCTCTTTTATTTTATCCGTTTCTGTAATTTTGGTTGGAGCATTTTCAGATTTTGCTGTCGTAATTTTTACGGACTTCTTAGCCGTTGCAGGTTCCGGAGGTACGGCAGGTGCTTCGTCTGTTTCCGTTATGTCCTTTTTAGGTGAGGGGGCGACCGGAGCCGGAGTGGCAACCGGAACGGTCGTTGGAACAGAAGCCGTCGCTTTGGCTGAATTGTTGTCAGAAGCCGTATTTTTAGTATCGGTTTGACAACTGATAAAGGTCAGCAGACCAAATGCTAGAAAAGCAAGTAAATTTTTCATATTGTTAGATTTAAATTTTTAATTGAGCTAATTGCTTTCGATTTAGGTTAAAACTGTGAAAGCTTACGAAGTGTTTTAGGGAAGTTCACAAAATAACCGGACGCGGACAAAAAACGGACGTATTTTCGTTTTTGCGGTGGAGATGAAATTTAGTAGCTTTACCATCGTTAAAAAAACGGCCTTTTATTTTATATGTTCACAACGAAAACGGCCTAAACTTCTTATGTCAGTAAAAATTAATCAGCTCACAAAAATATACGGACAACAACGGGCCGTTGATAATCTTAGCTTTTCAGTCGAAAAAGGGGAAATTCTCGGCTTTTTGGGGCCAAATGGTGCGGGTAAGACTACCACAATGAAAATTCTGACCTGTTTTATTCCTCAAACGGAGGGAACGGCGGAGGTCTGTGGTTACGATACAGTTACCTCCCCAACAGAAGTGAGAAGCCAAATTGGTTACCTTCCGGAACATAATCCGCTTTACAAGGATATGTACGTTCGGGAATATCTACGCTTTGTAGCCGGATTGCATAAACTCAAAAAAGCACGTTCACGGGTAGATGAAATGATTGAACAGACCGGATTGACCATTGAACAAAATAAACTCATCGGTGCCCTGTCCAAAGGATACCGACAACGAGTCGGACTCGCCCAGGCGATGCTTCACGATCCACAGGTGCTGATTCTGGACGAGCCGACCAGTGGTCTGGATCCCAATCAACTGGTGGAAATTCGCCAGCTTATCAAAAATATCGGCGACGAAAAAACAGTTATTTTTTCTACCCACATTATGCAGGAAGTACAGGCCATCTGCGACCGGGTACTGATTATCAACAAAGGAAAAGCGGTAGCCAACGAAAAAATTGATGCGCTGCAAAGCATCGTTTCCAGTGGGTTGACCATTGTCGTAGAATTTAAAGAAAAAGCTACCGCAGATTTATTAGAAAAAATAGCAGGAGTTAAGTCTGCTCAAAATATTAATCGTGGAAAATGGGAATTACTCGTGGAAGATCAGCACGATGTACGGGAAGCGATTTTTAAATTCGCAGTTAATAATAACTTGACACTGCTTGGGATGCAGAAGCAAGAGCGTAGTGTTGAAAATGTTTTTCAGGAATTAACCAAAGAATAAACAATGGGAAAAAAAAGGATCGTAGGTTTTAGTTTTATATTTGGAATGATTTTGCTATTGGTAGCGGGAAATTTATCCGCTCAAGAGGGACAAGAAACTCAGGAAGTAGTCACCAAAAACTATAAATTTAACGATGGGGTTTATTATTCTTTCTCTGATTTTCAGAAAAATAGCCCGGTACTGCAATGGGACGAAATGCAGGGAAATGTATTTTCCAATCCGGAAGCTTTTACCGTTAAAGCAGAAATATTAAAAATAAAATCGATGGAGTCAGGCGAAGAAAATCTGCTGGATAGTATCTGGGGTTTTGCCATTGGTGGTATTCCCTATATAAAAATTGAACAAGCGAAAGAACTGCCACTGACCTTGTTTGCCGGAATGCGGGTGCGGGGAAAATTATGCTACTTTACCTACGAAGTGCGAGAAGAAAAAGAAATTGTTTTTTCCGCTTATAATCCGGTAACGTACCAGCCTTTTCGAAGTTCTACGGAAAAAAGAAACATGAAAATTAAAAAAGAAAAAATACTATTGTTTGAAACCGGAAAAGTAATGGATTATACCTACGAAAATATGGCCATGCTGCTACAGGATGATCCGACGATTTTAAGAGCCCTCAATCAGATTGAAGATTGGGAGTTCGAAGAGAAAATGTTTAAATGCTTGCTGATTTATAACGATCGTCACGACGTCAAAACAACTGCTTCAAACCCTAACTAAGCCCTTAAGATGTACGCAATTTATATTAAAGAAATCAATGCTTTTTTTAGCTCTGTGATTGGCTACGTGGTCATCGGTGTTTTTATTTTAATGACGGGTTTGCTCATGTGGGTTTTTCCCGACTATAGTATCCTGGATTATAATTATGCTACGCTGGATCAGCTCTTTTCAATGGGGCCGATCATCTTTCTATTTTTAATTCCAGCGGTTTGTATGCGTAGTTTTTCCGAAGAACAACAAACCGGAACGATTGAGTTATTGGTTACCCGGCCGATTAGTGATTTGTCGATTGTGTTAGGGAAATTCTTTGCGGGTCTGACCCTCGTATTATTTGCGTTGTTACCAACTGGATTATATTACTACAGTGTTTATCAGTTGGGGTCGCCGCCAGGAAATCTGGATAGTGGCGGAGTAGTGGGCTCCTACGTTGGATTGGTAATGCTGGCTGCTGCCTTTGTAGCGATCGGATTGTTGGCGTCCAGTTTGACTCGTAACCAGATAGTAGCATTTATACTTGGAACTTTGTTATGCTTTCTCGTGCACTGGGGTTTTGACCTGATTAGCACCTTGCCGGTCTTTGTCGGCAAAGTGGATGATGTCGTGCAGATGTTCGGGATTAACTATCATTATAATTCGATCAGCCGGGGCCTAATTGATACCCGGGACCTGATTTATTTTATTTCAATAATCTGTTTTTTTATCGCAGCAACGGTGGTTTCACTGGGGCGAAGAAAATGGTGAAAAGGCTGGTTAGCCAACAGCCAACCAGCAATTAAACAAAAGCATGACTAAAAAAAGCAACAAAATACAGGCACTTATTCAGCTACTGCTTTTTGGCGGTATTTTATTGTTTGTGAATATTTTGGGTAGTTATCTTTACACGAGCTTTGATCTTACGGAGGATAAACGTTTTACCTTAACGGATGCAACAAAAAACCTGCTGGCAAACGTTGAAAGTCCAGTGACCGTTCGGGTGTTGCTTACCGGAAAATTCTCCAAAGGATTTAAAAGACTACAACGGGCAACCGAAGAGATGCTTAGTGATTTTAATGCCCAAAATGGATACATCGAATATATTTTTGAAGACCCTTTCGAAGGGACTACTGAAGAAATACAGGCCCGACAACAAGAGATGGCTAAGGATGGAATTATTCCTACCCGTTTGTCGGATAAAGAAATTGACGAAACATCGGAACAGTATATTTATCCCTGGGTAATTATTTATTATCAAGACCGATATCGTGCGGTAAATATTCTTGAGAATCAAACCCTCCGTGCGAATCCTGAAGTGGTGATCAACAACTCCATCAGTTTACTCGAATATAAACTAGCAGATGCGATTCAAAAATTGAAATACCAAAAACCGCCCGTTATTGCATTTACCGCTGGCCACGGAGAACTAAATCCGGAGCAAACGGCTTCCCTGGAAAAAGATTTGCGGGATAATTATGCTGCTACTGGTCGCATTGTACTGGATAGTACCATTGAGATCAGTCAAAAAGTAGGCGTGCTGGTGGTTGCCAAACCGACCAAACCTTTTTCCGAAAAGGATAAATTTAAAATTGATCAGTATGTAATGAACGGTGGAAAACTGCTTTGGTTGATTGATCGAATGGATATTACCATAGACAGTCTGCGCGGTAAACCTTTTTATATCCCAATGGATTATCCCCTGAATTTGGAAGATATTCTTTTTCGCTACGGCGTAAAAATCGAACCTAATCTGGTCCTGGATATGGAGTCCAGCCCGATACCTTTGGTGGTTGGTGAACAAGGTGGAAAAGCCCAGCAAGAATTGTTTCCCTGGTATTATCATCCCATCGTAGCTTCACGTTCGGATCATCCGGTAGTGAAAAGCCTGGATCGGGTGCAAATGTATTTTCCCAGCGGTTTGGATACGACGGTGACTACTCCGACGCCGATCAAAAAAACAGTTCTGTTACAAAGTTCGAAATACAGCCGAACCCAATTTAATCCGGTGCGGGTCAATACTCAAATTGCCCGGTACAAACCCGACGAGACCAAGTTTAACAAACCTTATCAACCACTGGCCGTTTTGCTGGAAGGTGTATTTACTTCTGTTTATCGCAATCGTGTCCCCACGCAGATGGAAGAAGGTTTGACGTCGATTGGTTTAAAATATAAAGAGCAAAGTGCCCCCACTCAGATGATTGTCGTTTCGGATGGTGACATAGCACGTAATAATACTATTTTGTCAACTGGCGAGATTGAACCGCTGGGGTACAATAAATTTGACAGATATACCTACGCCAATACCTTGTTTTTGACCAACGCAATTGATTATCTTTTGGACAATGAAGGAGTAATCGAGGCGAGAGGGCGAGAAGTTAAATTGCGATTATTGGATACCGTACGGGCTAAAAATGAAAAGACAAGCTGGCAGATTTTTAACTTAGGTCTTCCGTTGTTATTTCTGGGACTTTTCGGTATTTTATTCAGGTTGGTAAGAAAGAAAAGATTTGCCACCAATTAAACAGATTTTATTCAAAAAAAACTATGAAAAAAACGATCCTGTTATTGATACTCTTTTTAATTATCGGAAGTGGAACCTATTTTTACGTAAAACAGGCACCCGATAAAGGAAGTTCTGGAAAAGGTTGGGATACCACTTTGACGGTTGCTGACACGGACCAGATTCACCGGATTTTTATTGCTAAAAAAACGGGTACGAGTTATAATTTAATAAAAAAGGAAGACGATTGGTATTTAAATAGCAGGGATCGTGTTCGGCCCGCTAAAATCAGATATATCCTGGAAACCCTCCGCCGGCAGCGGGTTAAATATATTCCTACTAAGGGCGCTAGTGAAAACGCCGTCAAATCTATTGCTTCCACCGGAATTAAAGTAGAAACCTACGATGCGGAAGGAAATTCAGTGCTCAATTTTTATGTGGGGGGAATGACCTCGGATGAGCGGGGTACTTACATGATTAAAGAAGATTCGAATCAACCGTTTGTGATGCACATTCCTGGCTGGGAAGGAGGACTGCGCGTAAGATTCTGGGACAATCCGGAAAACTGGCGCGATCGATCGGTATTTCGCTGGAACCCTCAAAATATTGAATACCTCAAAGTAGATTATCCCCGCAACAAATCCCAGTCTTTCGAAATAAATAAAGAGGCAGGGACTTACGCTGTGCGTCCGGTATACGATATTACGGCCATTGCAAAAAAAGATCCTGATCAGGATGCCGTTCGGGAATACCTGAAATTGTATAAATCCAAAATTTCAGAAAATTTTGTGAATGATAATCCCGGACGTGATTCAATCAGTCAGCTGGTTCCTTTCTGTGAGATTACCATTAAAGGGAAAGATGCCAAAGATCAAACTGTCCGCTTTTTTCCGGAAAGCGCAAATATGGCATTCGAAGCGCCCAATATCCCGGGTCGGGTACTAGCGAATAAAGGAAGTGTGGAAAGATACTTTGCCAATAACTCTAATGGTGATTTTCAACTGGTCCAACAACTGGTCTTCGGAAATTTATTTGTACCTTATAGTAACTTTTTCAAATAATGAAAAAAGCATGAAAAATAAACGGTCTTTTTTGGGGATTCTCTTTTTATTATTGATCGGGGTCGGAGGATTGGCGACGAAAAGTGACTGGGGCTTTTTTGGTCATCGGCGGATCAATCGGATGGCGGTCTTTACGCTTCCACCAGATATGATGCCGGTCTATAAAAAGAATATTGATTTTCTGACGGATCACGCCGTTGATCCCGACAAGCGACGCTACGCTACCAAGCACGAGGCGGTCCGTCATTATATTGATATTGATCATTGGGGAACCGCACCATTCAATAACGTTCCAAGAGACTGGACGGAGGTATTAATGAAATTTACAGATGTCTATATTTCCCGCAAGCCCGGAGATACGCTGCGCATCATGGGAGATGATATTGTTGATTTTGGGAAAATAGATTTGGTGCTGAAAAGTCCTCGGGTTTTAAAGCGAACTAATGAAAACCCAGTAGTCAATAAAAAAGTGTATCAACAGTTTTTTCGGGATTATATCCTGCCCCAATACTACGAGGACGACTGGGTGCTGGATTGCGAAGCGGTGAAGGCATTTTTTGCCGAGACGGGACTAAAATACAATTGCGCTTCTGCTTTTGCCAAAGATCGGTTTAGTGAATACGGTATTTTACCGTACCATCTGATTGCCATGCAACGTCGATTGACCAAGGCATTTGAAGATCAGGATGTAAAGAAAATTTTACGGATTTCCGCCGAATTCGGCCACTATATCGGTGATGCCCACGTTCCTTTGCATACGACCGAAAATTACAATGGACAAATGACCAATCAGGTAGGAATTCACGGATTTTGGGAGAGTCGGATTCCTGAATTATTTGCCGATCAGGATTGGGATTATTTCGTGGGAAAGTCTACTTATATTTCTGATCCAAAAGAGTATTACTGGGATATTGTCTTGACTAGCCATAGTTACCTGGACAGTGTTTTATTAATTGAAAAAAATCTTAGTGAGACATTTCCCGAAGATAAACAGTATTGTTATGATGAGAGATTGCAGAGAACTATTCGTACCCAATGTAAAGAATACGCCGCCGAATATAACCGCCGTATGGATGGAATGGTAGAAGATCGAATGCAGGCTTCGATTCTGGCGATTGGTAGTGCCTGGTTTACCGCCTGGGTCGATGCCGGACAGCCAAATTTACGAAAGATGACGGACTTTGAATTGACGGAGGCGGAACGAAAGCAGCAACGGGAAGAAGAGCTTTTATTTCAAAGAGGAGAAATAAAAGGGCGGGAGCATTAGCAGATTTAGACCTTTAAAATAAAATCTCATAATTAAAGTTTAAGTTGGTGATTTACCCTCGAAATCAGTTTTTTTAGCTGATTAGCCGATTGGCCAGTTAGCCCTCTTTTTACGTAAAAAGAGGGCTAACTGGCCAACCAGCGAACAAGCCAACTGGCTGATCACTTAAATATTTCGGGATGACTCATGTTTTATCCTTAAACAACTTTTTTAACTTTTCCCGTCCGCCAGAATTTCTTTAAAGGTCTCCACGATCCCTCCAAAACTATTACTGGCATTTCGCGCTCGGATATTACCCGCAAAGTCTTCTTGATCTTTTAAAGAAAAATAGCGTTCGATTCCTTTGACGATTTCCAATTTATCCGCGGTGGGTACAAAAATACCGGTTTTTCCATCTTCCACGAATTCAGAAAGGCCGCCCACATTGGTGATGACGACCGGTTTTTCGTAGCCGTAAGCAATATTTAAGATACCACTTTGCGTAGCGCTGCGGTAGGGTAGTACGACGATTTCTGAAAGGGTAAAATAAGCGGCTACCTGCTCGTTGGGAATAAATTTATTGACGACTTTAACTTTCTTTTCGATACCCAGCTTTTCGATTAAGGTCAGGTAAGATTGTGGATTGTCGTAAAATTCTCCGGCGATCAGCAAACGGTAGTCTGGATACTTTTCCTCCATTTCGGCGAAGGCCTCAATTAGAATGTCGAGACCTTTATAATTACGAACGTAACCAAAAAATAATAGAACGGTAGCGTCTCGTTCAAAACCCAATTTTTCTTTTTCTGCCGCTACGTCCAACGCATCATCTTTACTGTAATGACCGAAGACCGGAAGTTCAGAACGGTAGATTTTACGGCCCCTGGCCATCGGTGTCAAAGTATCCACAACACTTTTTGACAACGCTAAAAAACGATCTGCGTGCTTGAGTCCCATTCGGGTTAAAAAACCATCGATCCATCTGGCTTCGTGCGAGATGACATTTTCGGTGATAAAGAGAATTTTTGATTTAAGTTCTCTTTTGATCAAAGAAGTAACGCCCCGTAAACACGGTCCAAAGTAGGGCTGCCACCAGTCCACCACGATCAAATCAGGATTTTTGGAGTTGATATAATTAGCGGTTTTTGCCCAGGTGAAGGGATTCATGGAGTTGAGCATCCGTTTGCTCGGGACCTGGTCAAAATGCTCTTCACTTTCATCGTACTGGGTCGTGCCGGGGAAAAGGAGACTAGGATATAAAACACTGTAATTAATAAACTCCACCTCAAATTCTGTCAGCAAAGCATTATAGAGATAGGACATAAACAAAGCATTACCTCCTCGGTAAGGGTAAGTAGGACCGACCAGAATTAGTTTTTGACGCATAGAATTTTTTGTGGACAAAGATAAAAGGTTTGCTGAAAAGAAGGAACAGGCGTAAAGATTGGTGGAGATTCGGATAGTTTTTATACTAAAAACAGAAAAGAAAGTTCCCTAAAAAAGAAATAGTCTAGGCTACAAGCCTAGACTACTACAACAAATTATAATCCCATGAACATATACAAATTAGGTCTCAGCTATTCACCGAGACAGCACCCGGTTAAGGGTGGCGTTTCAAGATACTTTTTGCAATCAGGATGATGAAACGGCTTTTTATTTTTTACAGGGGAAGAAAGTTAGTAGGAATCGTCCCGAACTGAATTCGGGACGACTCACTATCAACAAATTATAATCCCATGAACATATACATTTTACTGGATGAACCCTTTTGTCCATCATGCTCCACTGTTACTTTCTTTCCACAATACAAATATACGGGTGACTTTCGCTTAAACAAAAGACAAAATTAGGATATTGTACTTGTTTTTTTAAAATTATAAAAACATAAAATATTGATAATCAGTTAGTTGTTTTAAAATAATTCATAGATTTGTGAAATTTTTTTATTAAAAATTGATAAAAATGAGGTGATTTTTTTAAATTTTTATTTAAAAAAAAGAGAAAAACCTTGTTTTTTAACTAAAAAAGCAACCACTTGCGTAGTTGCCTTTCGTTTCATTCCAAATCATGGTTCATCCTGGAGCGCATTTACTGGTCTGTTCTGACCTTGATCACTGCTTTTGGTACGAACAATTGTTCTTCGGGAATCCGCAGATAATAAGTTCCTTCCATCAGCGTCTGATCGACCGGAATATCCAGTGTTTGCTCTCCTTCTACAGCATATTTTTTGGTTGTTAGTACTATTTTTCCCTGACTATCCAAAAGTTGGATCGTTAGTTCTTTGGCCGTACTGGTTTGGTAATGTAATTTCAGTACACTACAGAAAGGATTTGGATAGACTTCCACTTGAACGCCGGACGGGAAGGAGACCATGCGAAGCGGAGAGTACGAATACGCTCCATCGGTGTCTACCTGCTTTAGTCGATAATATCGGTTTCCTGCTTTCTTGGGTTGTCGATCCATGAATTCATAATAAGTTGGTATGTTAGTTGTGCCATTTCCATCTTGCTGTCCGATGACCACAAATTGATCCCGTTGGACCGCTTCGTCGCCAATGGCTAGTTCGATGTCAAAATAGTCGTTATTGCTTTCCAATTGGGTTTCCCAGGTCAGGTGCACGTCTGCAAGGACCTGCCTGGCCTGAAAAGCCACTAATTCTACGGGGAGAACACTTGCCTGGGATAGTTCCACGTTATCGATGGCTAGTCCACTCTCATCCAGTTGTTGAAACTGAATTTGAAAACTACTGGAGAAAGACTGTCCGGCCGCTCTCAGTACTTCACTGATGCTAAGGTTGTTGACGGTTACCCATTCTTCTCCACTTCCCTGGATGGTAGTCAACAGTTGCCATTCTTGCTGGTCTGTTCCCCGAACGAATACCTTATTCGACTGGTAAGTTGGGTTACTAAGTGGTGCCAGGGTATCATTGAGATATTCAAAACTTAACAGGACATCCGGGCCGTTTAGGTCCAGTTCAGATAAATTTATGGTCCATACTATCTGATTATTATAGTTAGAATCAAGCTCATTTGCCCGCGGTACCAGATAAGCTGCTTGTGTATTTTGATTGAGTAATAATTCGGACTGTTCGTTGGTGGTCAAATAATCCCACGCTTCGATGCCCGACAAACCGGTAGTTGCTTCCTGATAAACACCAAACCCCGCTGCATCAAATCTTTCCTTAACCGAGCTTCTTTCACTCAGGTTTATCGGATGATTGGCTAGTTGTCTGGCTTGAATCAACCCTACGATACTGTCATTATTGATACGACTGTCTAAAGCACTGCTAATCCAAGCATCTATTTCGTAAATTCTCGGATTGAATAAATCTGCTTTCTGGATAAAACTATAATTAATGGAATCTCCCGGAGCAATGGTTGCGTCAATTGTTTCAGTAATGATTGTTCCATTATTAATTTGGTAGCTAGCTACTACATCTGATACCGGTTCTACTCCCTGATTTAGTATTTTTAATTCAATATTTTCCTCACCACCTAAGGCAATCGAAGTGGCCGATCGGCCTATTTCCTGTACATTAACCGCTCTAAGGGTTACATCAAAATCCCAGGGACAATTACCTGTTTCTTGAGGAATGGCGCTAACTGCTTCTGTACGTCGGCCATCCAGCAGGCGCACCGCAAACCAGTATTGGGTACCGGATACTAAACGAGCATCCTCTAATTCCAGTACGGTACCACGGACCGTATCCAGTGCCTCCATCGTCGAGCCGTTATAATAACATAGCTCATAGTCTTCTCCGTTTTCTCCATCCCAGGTAAAAGTCAGCATGTTTTCACACATGGCTTCTACGGCCAGGTTAGCAGGAATAGACTTAATATTAAAAGGAGTAGCATTTTGGGAATTTCGATTGGCAGCACTTGAATTGCTTATTTTGATAATTCCCTGATCTGTAAAATCAGCAGGAACCGTCCAGTTGTAAAATCTTGCATTTGCACTAATACTGTTTGAAATAGAAATCCAGCTATCACCATTATCAAGAGAATATTCTATTTCAAAATTGGTGGTATTGTTGGGTGATGCTTCCCAGCGAATTTGTTCTACTTCACCCGGGACTAGTTTTTCGCCACCGAACGGATAGGTCAGGATTAGGTCATTATTGATTAACTCGTGGGTGATATAATAATTCTGGTCACCCGTTGGTATCATGGTCCCAGAAACAACGATGGTATAATCACCAGGAATCGGTTGAGCAATTGTTACTTGTTCAATATTATTTAGTGTATCTACTCTCCGCTGAGCCGGTTGATCTACTTCGCTGGGCGCAGGATTTAATACCCAGGGTAAGACGGGATTTCCATCTGGGTCTAGCACGACCAGATCCAAATCGTTCACCAATGCTTTGGGAGCATTCAAATCTGCTTCTTTATCTGGCCAGTATAATAATACATTAAGTTGTTGTTGGCCAGGAGTAACAGTGATTATTTCTTGTTGGGTAATACCTTGAGTGACCGTATTGGTAGAGTAACTTCCCTGATTGATGACTTCTACCGCCCGACGACCGTTGATAAGTCCAAAGCCATGAAGGTAATCAGGTCCCGGATTTCCCAGATCTTGGGCCGTGTTACAGGCAATCGCCTTCATTAGTGCACCATCAGGAATCTCGTTATTATTGGTCTGACGATAGGCTTCGTTCATCAAGGCCAGCGTTCCTACTACCGCTGGAGATGCCATACTGGTTCCTCCTTTTTTGCGATAATTAAACTCACGGCCGGTAGAATATACATTCTGTCCAATGCCACATATTTCTGGCTTCAGTCGTCCGTCCTGAACTGGTCCGCGACTTGATCCGACGAATAAATTCATATTTTCGTCTACGTTTCCTACCGTTAATACATTTTTTGCACTTTGGTAATATCGTAGTACTGTTCCATACCCTGACGGAAAAGGATCACAAGTTTTTCTACCACTATTTCCAGCTGCAAATACGTGCAGCATTTTTGGTAGATCGCGCATCTGTGCATCCAGTGTCTGACTGGTATAATTATACGCACCGTTAGCAGAGCAAAGAAAACTGGTACCATAAGAATTATTTGTTAATACCATTTGATGATCCTCCCAGTAATCTTGCGAGTAATATGTAATTAAACTTGTTTTTTGTGTAATTATTTTACTTAAAGGAGCAATTCCACGGTGTCTTTCGTTGATGTGTCCCGCCGCACCGATGATACCCGATACGTGATCTCCGTGATCTCCAAAAGAAGAATAGCTACCGTTGGCGTAATTAATAATACGATCATCAAAATCAATATGATCACCCAACTCTCCACCATCTCCAACTCCAACGGTAACGCCTGCTCCGTTTAATCCAAAACCTCCGGGAAATATAGAATTAAGTATATTAATATTTTGCTGGGTTTTTACTTCGTGATTTAACATGGAAACGGGTTCCTGCAGTAAATCCACAAAATTGATTGCGGGATGATCGGATATATTCGTTATCTGACTCAAGTCTGCTTCTACAATAACGGTTTTACCGTTGCGGTGGGTTTCTTCAATTTTAGTTAAATCAAAGCCCTGTAATATTTTCTGAATGTTTTTATTAGAAATATTTTCATTGAAAATGATGGCCAGTGCTACTTTTTCGTTAGGTCGTGCCGCGTGTGGTGGAATAGTTTTTGCCAGTAGCGCTGGATTAAATTTATGCGCAGTAGGAATGGTGGTGATATTATTAATACTAAAATCTTCTAAATTTAAATTTTTATTGTTTAAAGATACTGCTGCCCGGTAAGTTTTTCCGGATTGAAAGGATAGTAATTGAATACCCTGCTGATCTAATATCGTTCGTTGTTGCGCATTGGGAATTTGGTCAAAACTCAGATTAACGAAATAATATCCATCAAACTTTGCTGCTGCAAAAGCTTGTGGATTATTCTGAAATAGCGCTACACCCGGTAGCTGGTTTTTTCTCTCGTTACCTTGTGCATACGTCGAAAAGGACATACCCAGCAATAGCATTATTACGCAAAGTGCGCAAAATGATCGTTTCATAATACTGTGTTTTAAATAGTAGGATAAAAGCCGGTGCTTCGGTAAGGATTACCTAACGGCACACCAAACAGGGGATATGAATAGCGAGGGAAAAAGTCATTCGGAAATCAAAGGGGATTTGATTTTTGTCTGGAAAGACTCTGCTAGATTGGTAATGTGTGATATGGTTGTACTTAAAGAGTAGGCAAACAGTGTACCAAAGCAGGCTTTTCAAGGTTAGTTTCAGTAAAAAGAAACATATATTTTTGAAGGAAATGTGACTGAAAATCAACAAATTTTCCTCTACCCAGAAGAGGATTTGTCGTTATGCTATTATTGCCGATTTTTATTTTGTAAGTTTCTTTGTGTCAATTTAATTTTTTTTTGTGCTGAGAGAATAAAATTTTATTGAAGAATGGGTTTCTGGTTTAAAAAGGACTCTGAAAGGCTGGATTGTTAATAAAGCTAGTGTCCGTCAGGGTGTGTAGAAAGGCAATTAAATTATCGCGGTCTTCGTCACTAAGAGTAAATGGCTGGATGTTGGCACTAATGTTAGGAGAAGGGTGTCCTCCGGATTTGTAATGGTCAAGGACTTCTTCCAGGGTCGCAAAACGGCCGTCGTGCATATAGGGTGCGGTCAAAGCGATATTACGCAAGGAGGGTGGACGAAATAGCCCATTATCACTGGGTACCCCGGTTACTTCTCCCCGGCCTTTATCCGGAAAGTCCGCAAAAGTAGCTGCTTCCGTAATTCCATTATTAAAAAAGGAAGGTTCCGAAAATTGTACGCCTCCGTGGCAGTGGCTACAACCTGGATGATCTAGTCCGGTGGCTAGTTCAAAGAAAAATAAATCCCGTCCGTTGATCTCATCTTCTTCGTAAAATACCCCAGACCCAAAGCGGATTTGATCGTATTTTGAATTATAACTGATAAGTGTCCTTTCAAACTGTGCAATGGCCTTGGCCGCTAGTTCCTTGGTTATTTCATTCCGATCCGCAATTCCAAAAGCTTCGCGAAAAAATTGTGGATAGGTAGGGTGTTGTTGTAATTTGCCAATCACATTGGGCCAGGTTTCGTGAAGTTCTACTTCGTTGGTGACGGGCTCAAGTGCTTGTTCTTCCAGGGTCTGAAGGCTTCCGTTCCAGTTCAATCCGTTATTTACAAAAGCAATGTTGACCAGACTCATGGCGCTACGGCTACCCAGATTTCCGTCAATACCGGGACTGGTTGCCAGCCCATCCGTAAAGGACTGAACGGGATTATGGCAACTGCTGCAAGACATGGTACTATCCGCCGATAAAATCGGATCAAAAAACAATCTTCTTCCCAACTCAATTCCCTGCACGGTCATTGGATTATCTTCCGGTATTTCAATCTGACCAAGGTAGTCAGGGTAGTCAAGTTCATAATTTTCCGGGTCGTAAGTAAATTCCAGTAAATCGTCCGGCTCGTCGATCGGACCCGGATTTGCGGGTTCCTCAGGACCACAAGCTACTATGGTCAGTAAGAGTAACAACAAGAAAGTGCCAGCAATAGATAACGAAGGAATTTTTTTCATAAACCTGATAATAAAATGCGTTGGATATGCTTGATTTTTATAAAAAATTTTCAACCCTGTAATAATACAACGAAATAAACACAATGTTTATGGTCTGGATAGATAAATTTGGTCAGACACTATCCATTTGCTTATTCTATTTCTATCGGCACTAATTCTAAAATTTATACGCTGGATGGTTTCTAACCTGATTATCCTTCATCCGTCAAAGTACGTAAAAAAGCCAATAATTGCCCCTTTTCCTTTTCAGTTAAACCCAGTGGGCGGACCAGCGAATGAATATTAGGTGAGATTTGTCCGCCTTTGTTGTAATGATCAATAACTTCCTCCAAAGTGGCAAAACGACCATCGTGCATATAAGGTGCGGTGAGCGTAATATTTCGTAGGGTAGGGATTCTGAATTTTCCATTATCGTAGCGATTGCCAGTGACGGCTCCCCGTCCGGGGTCCTTAAAATCGGCGAGCGTTTCGGCAGGCTGGACGCCGTTATTGACAAATTCGTTGGTGGTAAATAAAGGAGCGTTATGGCAGTTGCCGCATTCTGCATCTTTTACTTCGGGGGAAATGTCGAAAAATAAATCATATCCTATTTGTTCATCCGGGGTCAACTCCAGGATGCCCGCGCGGAAGCGGTCGTAACGCGAGGTACCATTGCTCACCAAGCTTCGTTCGTACTGCGCCAAGGCTTTGACGACCAGATCTCGTGTCAGAGAGGCCGTATCCTTAATTCCAAAAGCGTTGCTAAATAATTGACGGTATCCCGGATGACTGCGTAAATCCCATTCTACGCGCGACCACTGGTGGGCCAATTCGGAAGAGTCGGCCACGGGAAGCAAGGCTTGATCTTCCAATCGCATCACGCGTCCATCCCAAAACAAACCCGTATCCATATAACCAATATTGATCAGGCTCATGGAACTACGAACGCCCGATTTTCCGTGAATTCCCCGGCTGACGGGTAAATTGTCCGTAAAACCACGATTAGAAAAATGACAGCTACCACAGGACATACTGCTATCGGCAGAAAGAATGGGGTCAAAAAACAATTGTTCTCCTAGTTGCACCCCCGCAACCGTTACGGGATTGTCGACTGGAACATCCATTTTTCTAAAGCCCCACGGTTGTGGTAATTCGTAATTCGTATTCGAAACAGTAGGGGATAAAACGAGAGATGGTGTATCTCCCGAGCAGGAAATACACCATGTCCATCCTGTAGCCAGGATTAAAAAACCAATTATAGTGGTGTTTATACGGTTCTTTTTTTTCAAATAAATTTATTTATTCAACGGTCACCGCAGTACTGAAATTATTCATGATTGTTTTTGCGATGGTCATTTCACCATTTGCGGAGTGTGTACCACGGAAAGTTTCAATATCGAGGTATCCGTCTCCATTCGTATCAAATTCATCACTGGAATTTCGGAATAATTCGGCAACGTTTATTTTTAAATTTAGTGGTGCCGTATTATCGGTTAAAATAATTTCCTGGTTGATAATCACTTCGTTATAAACCTCATCGGTACCCGAGTGATAGGTAAAAGTTTCGGTATCCTCTCCTCCGGTTACAATATTTCCGTCGTTGTCCATATCTGCGGCACCTTCTATGATGGAAAAGATATAAGAGGACCAGCCGTCCCAGAAGTTACGGGTTAGCGGATGTCCACTTCCATAGTCGGTTGGTTTGGAACGATTCAGATCGGCCTGAACGCCAAATCCGATTTTAATTCCGGCGTATTCGCCTAATGGAAGATCCTGAATACGGACGGTTTTTCCTGCTTCTGCACTGCTGATCTGCGTTTCGTCGAAGGCTAAATCTACGTAATCAATTTCTACTAATTCGGTCCGTGCCGCACTGGCATCGGCAGAGATCAGGGAAATATCCGAAACAAAAAAGTTTAGGTTATTAAACTGAATTTTACGGCCGTCTGCGTAAGTATATTCCTTAAAGGTCAGAAAAGTTTCTCCATCGTAGTTGGCCGTCCAGGTGAGGTCCAGACTGGTGACTGGTTGCTCTTTTGGTTCATCCTCACAGCCGATGAGAAAAAGACAGGAGGACAATAAAATTAGTGTGAAATATTTCATTTAATATAATTTTAGGTTTGAAGTTGCTTGCCAAAAATAACTAATTACAGCAGAAACAGGGAGGCTATTCGTCGATAGAGAAGGCATTTGCCAAGTTCCCGACGATAATTGCACTGGTTGTAACGGAATCATCCGCAAAATTTATGCCTTCAATCCATTTTGCATAATCCACTTTGATGGGAATTTCCAGATCAAATCCTCTATCCACCGTAACCTCATAAGGCAAGGTAATGTTTACAGGAGTAGCTAAATCGTACTGTAAGGTGTCGTCATTTGCTATATTTACCAGACGTAACCGAGTAAAAACGTAATTGGAGTCGGGTAAGGAGAACAGTCCATTGGTTGAAGAGAGTGGGTGAGTAGTGGATACTTCTGCGGGATCGGTAGCCGCTTGAATGGGCGTAAGGCCGAGCTGAAAATTTAATTCTCCGTAGTTGCCTTGTCCCGAAAAGCTGCCGATTTCGTAAGAAAAACTATTGATATCCCGAGAGATAATTTCTATATCGTCGGTGATCGTATTAGTATTTCCGGTCCGGTCGGTTAGTGTGATCTGATCGGAAATAATAATGGTTGGGTCTATTCCGGTCAGGGAGATGCCGTTTAGGTAGAAGCTGGTTTCTATGATATTTATAATTTTATCTTCCACCATAACCGTATCTCCATACCGCAAGAAGGTATCATTAACGGCGTGATCAATTTCAAAGGTGATACTTGGAAAAGTACAACAATCTTCACAATCCCGCTCTGCGTCCGCCGCAAAATTAGTTGCGTTTACATCGCGGCAGCCTTCTTCTTTTTCCAGGCAGGAAGGGAGGACAAAAAGGCAATAAATGGATAGTAGTGACCAGAAAAGATTAGCGCTTTTGATTTTTTTCATATTTCTTAACCTCGTGTTTTACAATTTGTTTTACTTGTGAAGTAAATTCTTTATTTAAAATCCAGTTATAAAAATTTCGATCTTTGGAGAGTGTTTCTCCTACGGGCAGACCCGCTTGTTTTCCAAAGTTAAACACAATTACGCCATCTTTATTGTATTTGAATTTTTGAGTAGCATCTGCAAAATTCAAGTCATTGGTAAAATCGTGGATCGCCTGAATATCATTTCGGATAGGAGTGGGAATGACGGTTCCGTCTTCCTGATAAAAATCTTCGGTTTCATATTTCTCCAATTGTCCCATAAAAACATCAATGGTAGCGCGTACGTCCGACAGTGCATCGTGGGCGTTTTCAAAATCTTTATGACAATAAAATTTTAGTGCCGCCCGCAGAGTCCGGGGTTCCATTTTATAAAAAATTCGCTGCACATCAATCAACCGGCGCTGCTGAATAGAAAACTCAATTCCTACCCGGGCAAACTCTTCCATTAACATGGGCACATCAAAACGGTTGGAATTATAACCTCCCAAATCTGCATTCCCAATAAAATCAAAAATCTTTTTAGAAACCTGCTGAAAGGTGGGTTTATTGGCCAGCATTTTAGGCGTAATACCATGTATGCTCATGGCTTCTTCAGAAATCGGAATGCCTGGATTGATCAATTCGTTGAGTTCTTCCGGTTGCCGTCCGTCCGGAAAATGTTTGATAATGGCGAGTTGGACGATTCGATCGGAGACCACGCTGAGGCCGGTTGATTCTATGTCGAAAAAGCAGATTGGTTTTGTTAGATTGAGTTTCATGGTTGTTGTTGAGTTGTTGAAATTGTTGAGTTTTTAATTGGCTTTCAGTGGGCTTTTTTTCTTCTAATGCGATTGGCTTTCAGTGGGCTGACAATTGGCGCTATTCAATCGGTGAGGGGGTTTGGGTGTTATTGAGTTTTTCATTGAAATTTATTTTTTGGCGGACAAATGGCGCTCTTTTATTTTGTTTGGGTTTATTCAAAATTTTACTTCTAGATTGATGATATGTTTTTTTTTATCAAAATTCCCATTCCCATTCCTATTCTACCTCATTCAATAAATAAGCTTTTGCTCCTTGCGTATATTTTACGCCCATCGTTCCGTCTTTTTCACCAAAAATAAAATAGCCCTCAACGCGGTCGGTATTATTAATCAGTTCGTAAGCAGCTTCTACACCTATGACCATGCAAGCGGTGGCGTAGGCATCTGCGGTCATACAATCCTCGGCAAAAATAGAGGCGCTAAGGAGGTCTGTCATTTTAGGTAAACCCGTAGTGGGGTCAATGGTATGTCCATATTTCTGACCATCTACTTCGTAAAAATTTCGGTAATTGCCCGAAGAAGCAAGTGCCATGTTGGATAGTTTTACTTGTGCTTTCAGGTCGGTCAGGGCAGCATTAGGGTCGGGGGTAGCAATGCCTATAATCCAGGGTTGTTGACGAGGACTCTTTCCCCTGGTCCGGACCTCTCCACCTATTTCGACAAAATAATCAGTTTTGTTTTTTCGAGCAAGTAATTCACAGATGGCATCTACGCCGTAGCCTTTGGCGATGGCTGAAAAATCGAGCGACACCCCCGGAGCGGTTTTGGCTAAAAATCGGGTGTTTTCGTTGAGACTGACTTTATCCATGCCCACGTATTGGCGCAACGAATCAATTTTTTGCTGATCCCGAACGGTCACTTCTCTTTTTTCTCTGGCAAATCCCCAATAACTCACCAGTGGCATGACGGTTGGATCAAAACGACCATTGGTTTTTTCATAAATCATTTTTGCCCGGTAGTAGTTCATCAGGAAATGACGGTTGGGCGTATCCGCGGCAACAAATTTTCCGGCGAGGGGCAGCCCTTTTTCGGAGCGGTTGAAGCGGGTAATAAAACTACTGTCGAGATACGTATTGACCTCCGCATTAATTTCGGTTAATAACTGGTCTACCTGTTTTTTTAAATTTTCGGGCTCATCGGAGGAAACGGTAAGGTGATACGTAGTGCCCATGGTACTGCCCGATATTTTGACAAAACCAATTGCTGCTTTAGTGGTCGGAGCATTGGCGCCCGGACGGCAGGCCGTTAGGAGGACGAAAGCGATAAAAATAGAAAACAATACTCTCATTTGTAGGTTGATATTATAACGGCGGATGTTAGGCAACGTTAATTGTTAGAAATTAATGGAATCACGAAAAATGTTGCCATTACGTGCCGGATTTGGTTAGTTTTGCAATTTTACGAAAAAAGGGAGTCAATATGAAATACCGTCTGCTGGATAAAGAAGAATTAGTCGAAATGGAGGCTGAATTTATCCGATTTCTTGCTACCCGGAGTATTCCCGGGGAAGATTGGGATAAAATGAAGACTAAACAACCCGAACGCGTACAGGCATTATTAGAAGAATTTAGTGATTTGGTTTTTGAGAAAATATTGCTTGGGGTAAAGTTTTTGGAAATGAGACTTCCGGATGATCTCAAAGTTTTTCGGTGTGGAGCAGATAAGATAGCGTTGGTAGGTTTGAGTGTGGAAGGGACCAAAGATATAGATTTTACGACCAATCAAACACCCGCCGAGATGATGGCTCAGTTCAAAAAATCGGGTGCTCAGTTAAAATTGTATCAGGCGGAAAAACCATATAAAGGCAATCGGGAAAGAGAATTATTCGCAATGCTGGAGGCGGGTTGTATGATTTCGGATGGAGAATTATTTTCAACTCTGGAGGGACTACGAAATGTAAAACAATAAATCTAATTTGCTAATTTATCTTTTCCTGTTTTTTTTGATCATCGTACTTTTCGCAGGGATTTTTCTGCGCGGAACGTTGCTTCATGAGTTGGTACATCTGCCGATGTATCATTATCACTTGTATAAAAATCATCCGGGATTAATTCCTTTTACCCGCTATTCGTTTGGCGAACATTCCAGACAGTACTTTTTACATTTTCCACCCACCGACCAAAAAATAGTAAGAAAACAAGTGGTTGTTTTTTTTCATGGTGGAGGCTGGAGTCTGGGTAGTCCGGAGATGTTTAAAGTTAATGCGGCTTTTTTTACGGATCGAGGTTATCACGTATTTATGCCTTCTTATCGGCGGATTCCATTTTTTCGTTATCCGCAAATCAGAGCGGATTTAGATGCGGGTTTTCTGGAAATTTTAGCGAGAATGAAAGCTTTGGGTTTGGAAAATCACCAGGTTACGCTGGGTGGAATGTCAGCGGGTGGAAATCTGGCAGCTTTACTGGTATACGACCGCGCCGGCCTGAAAGCCCGAAATATAAATCCTGCTATTTTTTCGGGATTACTACTATTTGGCGCTGCGCTGGATTTATCGCGATTGCAAGTCACTCCGATCCGCTGGTTTTACGCGGGTTCTCCCAACCACCCAAATTTTGCCAAAGCCAGTCCCATCAATTATTTACAACCCGAAGAAACACTTCCAACCCTGATTATTCACGGTACGCACGACGGATTGGTAGCTTACCGTTCGGCGGAAGCCTTTATCAAAAAAATATCTGCCCGGCAATCCAAAAATTTAACGATTAAAATTATCCCTAAAGGAACGCACCTGGACGCAGGTAGCTGGAATTTCTTTGACAATGATCTGAGAAGACTCGTGGTGAAATGGCTGGAAGAATTGGAGGATTGAGTTGTTTAGGCGCTTCGCTTGTTGGATCGCTTCGCTTGTTGAGGTGTTGAATCGCTATGCTTGTTGAAATTTTGAAAATATAATATTTAATTATGTAAATTAACCTAATTGCTTAGACGCACTTAATTGAACACCCCCTTCAACGATTCAACGATTCAACATTTTCACTCCGTCAATTCTTCCCATTCCTTAAATTCTAATAAGTCGTACCCTGCGTCAAAATCCACATTTACATCATTGTAAAGAAAAAAGGTATAAACGTATCCGAGTCCCTCCCGGTAAAGTGTGACGAGTTTGCAATAACGGGTATTTCCAAAAGACTTTTTAGGTTTAAAAAAGGAGATTGCACCCCAGTCTGCCCGGTATTTTTCCGTAAGTATTTTTTCGGATAATTGTATAATTGAAATGGTGGAAGCTACTTCGTTGTCCTCGTTAGAAGCCAGGTTTATCGTGCGACGACTAAATGCAAGATGCGGATAACCGCCCGCAATTTTTCCAGTATCGGGTAAAACCAAATATCTGATTTCTACTTTGTCCTTTTTTTGACGAATAGCGAAATCATACGGTTGAAGGTTGTTTTTGTAAACCTTTGCTATTTTGTAATGATGTTCTACTGGCGTCAGAAAACTGAGTCCCGTAGCGGCTAGTTTGGCCTGAAAACCAGCAGGAATATCCAGCTGTGCGGATAAATTACCGCAACAAAGTAAGCTAAATAATAGCCAGTGAAGTATTTTTATTTTGATCATGTTGAATAAGTATGTAATTAATCGTTTACTAAGTTAAATAAAATTTTTTATATCAGTAGATCGTGTGCGGATACTAATTTTTTTTAAACAAAAAAAGAGAGGCTACCGTAGTAACCTCCCTGTACATGACATTATTAAACGACTATATTTCATTAACTTCTTTATTTTATCAGACTGACATCGCCTGTCATCATGGTAGTTTCTCCGTCGATAAATTCGATTTCTGCTACGTATATATATACGCCCATATCGCTGTCGGCCGCTCCAGTTTTTCCGTTCCAACCCTGAGATTCGTCGTTGATATCCAGATTAGTTTTGTTGAATATGGTTGCGCCCCAACGGTTGAAGACTTTTAGAGACTTTACGGTACGTACGTAAGATTGACCACCAAAAACAGCGAAGGTATCGTTTACACCATCTCCATTTGGAGAGAAGGCATTTGGGATATGAATATTTTTTGATTTTTCTACTTTTACCATTTGAGACACTTCAAACTGACAACCTTCCTGAGAAGTCAATACGGCAGTATAAACAGTAGATTCAGTTGGCAGTGCCGCTGTTTCAAAACAATCATTACAACTCAAACCAGTAGCATCTTTCCAGGCAATGGTAACCGGACTGTTCGCAAAAACATCCAGGCTTAAAGTAGCTTCTTCTCCCAGTGCGATGATGGTATCCGTAATGATTTCCGCCTGAATTTCTACCGTTTCAGTAATTGTAATGGCCCGTTGGACAGAACATCCGAGAGGATCAGTTACCAATAGGGTGTAGTCTCCGGCTTTTGCGTTGGTCAGGCGGGCAGAATCGCTGAGGATAAAATTTTCTGCGTTTACCCAACGGTAAGAATAATCTACTGTAGTATCCGCCATTTCGATGGTTGCTGCTCCAAAAGAACCGATACAAGTAGCATTTTGTACTTCGATGTTTTCAATTTCCGGAACCATTTTTCCTTCGATACTTACTTCCAGATCAGTGGTGCAGCCGTTGGCGTCGATCGCAAAAATCTGGTAACTACCCGGAGCTAGTTCTGCATTAAAATTCTCGGTAAGTCCATTATTCCATTGGATACGATATGGAGCCAAACCTCCTTCGATGGTAAATTCAATCAGGCCATTATCTTCTCCACAAGTGGCATCTGCTTTTTCTACCAATTCAAGGTTGAAATTACTCGCTTCAATCAGTACCGTATTAGACGCCAGGGTAGCGACTCCCAAGCAAGGCTTATCGGTAGTCAACTGACAGCTAACTTCATCTCCGGTTTCTAAATTTGCGGCTGAATAAAAAGCAGCAGAAGTATTTACAACGTTTCCATTTACCATCCATTCAAAAGAAGGAGCTTCTCCCCAGTGGTTGCCTTCTGCACGAAAGTTAACTACATTTCCATTACATACAAATGGATTGTCAGCTGTAATTTTCAAGGTAGCCGCTTCTGTAGAAAGAGCAGACACTGTGACCGGGTTGGATAAAATATTATTTGCAGCGGTACAAAATTCGTTGGTGATCAATTCGCAACTAACTACTTGAGTAGTCGTAGATTGACCGTACACAAAATCGGCGCTTGCGGTAGTGATGATCGTATTTCCGTTGACCATCCACTTTAGCTGCGGTGCTTCCCCCCAATAGTCGCCCGTTGCGGTATAAATGATGGCCTCTCCCGGGCAAGCCTGAGACCGGTCGGCAGAAATGGTTACCGTTGGCGTGACTGCTTCAGCCACTGTGATGGTAATAGGGGCTGCGGATAAATTCAGCAGGTTACCGCATTCGTCCGTGTGGGTAATTGTTGCCGTTACGGTTTGTCCGTTTTCTATTAAATCGCTGGAAAAGACAGACGTATTGGCTACGGATATGCCATTCAAAAACCATTCGATGCTGGTGGTTGAATTCCAGTTATCACCCGTAGCAGAAAAGCTAACATCGGTGCCCGCGCAGATTTGCGTGTTGCTGGCAGTAATACTTACGGTTGGAACCGAAGGAATAATGGTATCAATAGTAATGGTATTTGAAATAGCGGTAGCTGCGACGGTACAATCAGCGTTGCTATTAACGCGGCAGGTAATATTTTGGTTGGCTGTTGCCGTGGTGGTAAAAGTTGGATTATTTTGGTTGGCAATTTCTACGCCGTCTACGCTCCAGGCGAATTGTGGCTGGTCACCCCAGTTTTCTCCCGTGGCCGTGAATGTGATGGTTTCGTTGGCGCAGATCAGCAGTTCACTAGCGGCAATCTCAATGCTTACTTCTGCTAATGGAGAATTGGGTGCAATCAGAATGGGATTAGAAAGGTGCTGATAGTTTTGGTTGTTGTTTAAAGTTAGTAAACATTCTACCACGTCACTATCCAGCAAATTGCTGGTGGTAAAGACCGCCTGGTTGGCACTGGTGACTGGCTGCCCATTAATTTGCCATTGTAGTGTTATTTCAGGAATAGAATCGGTGATGGTAGCGGTGAATTCGTACGCTTCCCCTGCGCAAAATGGTGTGACGGTCTGATCGATTAAGACAGTTGGTGTAATTACGACTGGCTCAAAAATCAATTGAAATAATATATTTTCCATTAAAAGATCACTGTGACCCACTCTGATCCAATCCTGATCGGCAGTGGTGATCGTTAATCCGTGAGTTGGGTTTGGGCTATTAAAAACAAAACCCCAGTATTGACCTTGTCCTTCGAGAAAAGGAACAACCGTGGCATCACCGGCTCCGTAGGTACCGTACCAAAAATAGAAGAGTGCATCCACGCCACCTTCATTGAAAGGTGTCAGTACCGTAATGGGTGCAACACTGCCACTTACCGCTCCGAGCCACTCAAAGTTTCCACCATTATTATTAACGATTTGTGCAAAGGTGACATTACCAGAATGTGTGATGGCGAATTCTGATTGGATGTAAGCGTTCCGACCACTTTGTACATAAGCTTCGATGGTCGTTTTTTGGAGATCTGTAGTTGAGATCAGGCCGGAAGAAACGATCAGTATATCATAGTTGGCTAAGTTGGCGATATTATCCAGGGCAGACTGTGGCAGGATGTCAGATTGATGTCCCATTCCGTCAGAAACTGATTTCCATGCTGTATCCATGGTTTGTAATGGATGGAAAGATTGACTTTCAATAATCGCAACGTTGGATGCAAAAATGGGTAATGCTGTGAGCAGCAAAAATAACCCCGCCAGGTTGGTTCGTAAGTTTAATGTCATGGTCAAAATTGTAGGCGGGGGAAGTCGTAAAATGAGATTCGTGTGGGAGGGAAAAAGTGGGAGAGTGGATGGAGGGAAAGAAGTCTGTCGTCGTTTCGATTCCAAGATAGGGTGATTAAGGGTTGAACTCAACCTCTTTCATTCAAGTTCAACTAAATATTGTGATTTTCTGTGACGGGGTTCCCAACAGTATTTCTGAGCATCAAATGTGTAATGAACTCTATTGTAATGAATAATAAATTATTATTTTATATATTATTTTAATTTTTGTGATGCAAAATAGGCGGAATATTTTTGGGTATTTATTACGAGGCAAAAAAAGCTCATATTTCTTTTAACCTAAAGGGGGTAGACTTTGTCCCGTTATCAGAGAAATCTTACTTAATTTGCAAAAAGTCACCAACCTCACCAACCATCTGCTTTTTTGAACTCGTTATATAGATAGAGGAGCTTGATAAAGTGTTTTTTGCTTCTTGCTTTTTTCAATCGCGATAGAAGCGAGCAAAGAGTATGAGTATTCAATTTAGAAATGTGTGGAATCTTATTAAGTCGTGATAGCTTTATACGATTAAGTCGTGATAGTTTTTGTCTTATTAAATCGTGTTAACTTTGTCTTATTAAATCGTATCACTTTTTAAAATTAAGACTATGAGTAGCCAGATTACATTATCTCAAAAACATTATATTAAAAAGCATTCGGAATTAGGGTCAAAGAGTACAACTATTGCATTGGCTTTAGGAATTTCAGT
>CALLLR010000093.1 GCA_938008185.1 uncultured Saprospiraceae bacterium | reverse complement strand
ACCGTAGGAGAAATATCCATACTCCGGCGTAGCGGCATCCATTGCTGCTCCGGCGCCCGTTTCATCAAACGCAATTAAGGCGTGGTGCACAATTTTTGAATTACCCGGGCGGAATTCAATCGCGGCGAGTTCCCGATCCTGGGTTGTGCCAGCTGGTAATACGAAGACCCGATAGTCATCTTCATTATTTCCGGCTACGGTATAAGATTGCGACATTTCCAGTACAAGGTCTGGTGTACCGAGTTGAGATCCATCGGGAAATATCGGCAAAGAAGGTTCGTTAGCAGGATCACCCTGTGGCGTCCCATTGTCTACCCAATCTTTGATCAATTGAATTTCCTGGTCACTCAATCCTTTTTCGCCGACAAACGTACTGTAATCCCGATCCGGTTTCCAGGGCGGCATATATTTTATTTCGGTAACATAGGCAATCGTTTGCGCCCATTGGCTCACCTCTGTATAGTTGGTCAGCGGCATCGGTCCGATCTCTCCCGCACGGTGACAGGTCGTACAATTATTGTAAATAATCGGCGCAATATCTTCACTAAAGGTCTGAGCAAGCATGAAGTTGAAGGCGCTAAAGAAGGTGAGTAACAGTATTAATCGTTTCATGACTTATTATTTTTCATTAAAAAAATTCTGGCACTAATCTAAAAATAACCATATTTAAAGGAATAAAGTCTATTGCGGAGCGATTTTAACGCTACTAACAGCGAAGTCGTTTAAAAACTCCCAATTGCCTGCGAACTGAAAAAAGATGCCAAATGAAACACTTGGTCGTGCAGTTCTCCAAAAAACAGGCTCGATTTGAAAAATTTTGTCCTGCTCTCGGCTGCTTTTGGAATTCTTAAGCAACTTCAGCAAGAAAACTTGCGCTTAAAGTCGGCATATTGTATCTTTATATCTCGTATATAAATTTTAACCCCATCCCAGATCACCTTTCCACCCCGAGGCACCTACTATTTCCAATAAAAAATTTACTCAGCTTTTAGTTGGGTACTGTAAAGATTTACCCAACTGAGCGCTCAGTTGCCCTTTATACTTTTATACCTACAAGTCCTGACATCTCCATTGTAAAATGGTGGTGTAGAACTTAAACCGGGATGACCTTTTACCAATTATAATAAACATACCATGAATTTAATTTACCTACAAAAAGGCCTCACTTACGGGGCAATTCTCTGTTTTCTTTTGTGTAATTCCTCCGTGTCCGCGCAGAACTGGCAAGTTTCCAACGAGGAGGTATTAACCGAAATCAGGAACGGTGAGTATAAACTTGCACTGGAAAAAGCCAAATATTCTCGTGATCTGGCAGAAAAACAATTTGGTAATGCGCACGCCAATTATATTTGCAGCCTGCACAATCTAGCTAGTGCCCGATTTATGCTGGGACAAACCGAGGAGGCACGATCTATCTATTTACAATCTATTAAAATTGCGGCGGCCAAATATGGACAACAAGATGAAATTTTTGCGATTGGTCTATACAGATTAGCAGACTTACAACAAAGTATTGGTAATTTAAAAAAAGCAGAGACACTTTACCAACAAGCGTTACCCGTCCTGGAAAACAAGGGAAGTGTAGCCAGTGAACATTATGTCACCTGTCTAAAAAACATAGGAACGCTTCAACAAAAAATGGGTAATAATCTAGCAGCAGAAGAATCTCTGGTAAACGCCATTAAAATATACGAAAGTAAAGAACAACTGAATGTAGATGAGTATTCGGCTAGCTTACACGACCTGGCCAACCTTTATACCAATACCTGGCGATACGATGAGGCAGAAACGCTTTACAAAAGAGTGATGGTTTTACGTAGCGAAGAATTTGGAATGCTGCATCCTGATTACGCAGAGGTATTACACGACCTTGGAAGTCTTTACGAAATTCAAAAAAAATATGATGAGGCAGAAAAGATGTACCGCGAAGCGCTGAAAATAAAAGAGACAAAACTAGGGCGTACGCATCCCAGCTATATTCGTAACATGGAGGATTTGACGCAGCTGAGTCAGGTGAAGTAGATTTTTTGATGTGCGAATTAGTAATGTTTTAATGAAGAAATTAATAATGCCCTTTTATTGTAAACAAGTAGAAGGGCATTGTTTTTATGGTCTATGTATCATCTTTATTTATTCTGATACCTAAGAAAGTTCGTACCACCTGTGTCGCAGTCTTGGAATTACTAATCCGCATATCTGCTAATCGAAAAATCTGCACATTAAAAATTTATTCGTAGAAGGTTCTTTCGATACTTTTTACAAAATCCAGCTTAGCAGTTTCAATTAAAATATTTTTCCAGTTTTCCTGACTGGTGGTTCCGATGCAAAGTTGCTCGGCACGGGTACAACCGATGCGTCCGCGACTTTTATCTGATATTTTGATTTCAGGATTTACCTTTCTTAATCTTACCGCGTATTCTTCCGATCTGGGAATACAGAATTCGTAGTCTACTGCGACCTTACCGGAGACGGGACCGATTAGTCCACGCTCGTCTATTTCGTTCAGATCAAATTTTATTTTTGCCATGGTTTCCGGAGTGGCTTCGCTTCCTTTTGGGGTGTTACAGGCGAGAAGGAAGAGAAGAGAGAGGGTACAAATTTTTAGGAACATGGTGAATTTAATTTGATAATTAAATGGATTATTACTCCGGAGAGGTAGAGTCATTTTTATCTAAAAGCTTTAAAGCCTTTTCTATTTTTTCAATAGCCAGATTCATATGATATTTTTAATCGAAAAAATACATTACCCGTTCACCAACTCCTCCTCCAATTTTCCGCCCCGCAATTTAATAACCCGTTGCGTTTTTGCCGCTAGTTCCAGATCATGGGTGACCATTACGAGGGTCGTACCAGCTTCTTTATTTATTTCAAAGATAAGGTTTTCTACGGTGGCACTGGTGGCTTCATCCAGATTTCCGGTGGGTTCATCCGCAAAGAGGATGGCGGGTTTATTAGAGAAAGCACGGGCCAGCGAAATTCTTTGTTGTTCTCCTCCCGATAACTGCGTAGGATAATGATCGTGGCGATCCGCAAGACCTACTCGCTCCAGCAGTTCCATGCAATCTTTACGAATACCTTTCATACCGCGTAACTCCATGGGTACCATGACATTTTCCAGAGCAGTAAGCGTGGGAATTAATTGAAAGTTTTGAAAAATAAAGCCAACGTTTTGGTTACGAACGGCAGCCCGCTGATCTTCGGTTAAATCGTCCAGTTTTTGACCGTTTAAGATAACCGATCCACTCGTCGCACGATCCAGCCCGGCGCATAATCCGAGAAGCGTAGTTTTACCACTCCCGGAAGGACCGACGATGGAAAAAGTTTCGCCGGGTTGAATGGCAAAACTCACGTGATCCAGAACGGTGAGTGGTCGCGTATTACTTTGGTAGGTTTTGGTTAAATTTTCTACGACGAGCATATGGTGGTTGGTTAGTTGTTTAATTTGAAATTACAGAACATCTTAAATTTTGATAAAATCATTTGAGTCTGTGGTGAATTTGCCGGTTAGCCAGTTAGCTTTTAGCTAGTTGGCCCCCTTTTTACGTAAAAAGAGGGCCAACTAGCAATTCATTTCTAAAGGAATAAAACAGGATGACTCGTATTTCCTTCACTAATACAAATAGTACGCTCCTTTGGTTTAAAATTCTGCGCTTCCCGGTGTTCTGGGAAACGGAATTACGTCCCGGATATTGGTCATACCCGTGATAAATAAAACCATTCGTTCAAAACCCATCCCAAAGCCAGCGTGCGGACAACCACCGAATTTTCTTAATTCTGTGTACCACCAAAGCTCTTCTTCGTGAATATCCATTTCGGCCATTCGCTTTTGGAGATAATCCAGTCTCTCTTCTCTTTGTGAACCACCGATCACTTCGCCGATACCAGGAAACAGGACATCCATCGCAGCCACGGTCTTTTCATCTTCGTTCATCCGCATATAGAAGGCCTTGATATCTTTTGGATAATCGACCACGATGACCGGTTTTTGAAATTTCTTTTCCACCAGCCAGCGTTCGTGTTCCGATTGTAAATCTTTACCCCACTCCACGTCATATTCAAATCTTCCTTTTTTGTAGGGTTTGGAATTACGTAAAATATTTACCGCTTCGGTATAAGTAATTCTTTCAAAATCATTATCGACCACAAAGCGCAACGTCTCAATCAGTCCCATTGGGCGACGCTCCTCTTTTTTCATATTTTTTTCCAGCTTCGCAATTCGGTCATCCAGTACTTTCAGATCATCCGGATAATTATCCAGAATATAATTAATCAGGTATTTACTAAAATCTTCCGCCAGGTCCATATCATCATGGATATCCGCAAAAGCCACTTCCGGTTCGATCATCCAGAATTCTGCGAGGTGTCGGGAAGTATTAGATTTTTCGGCCCGGAAGGTCGGTCCGAAGGTGTATACCTTTCCGAGCGCCAGCGCCGCAATTTCCGCCTGTAGTTGTCCGGAGACGGTCAAGTTGGTCGCTTTACCGAAAAAATCTTTTTTATAATCTACCGCTCCCTCTTCGTCTAGTGGTGCTTTGTTGATTTCAAAAGAAGTCACGTGGAACATTTCACCCGCACCCTCTGCATCACTACCCGTGATAATCGGCGTGTGCATATAATAATAACCTTTATCATTAAAATACTTGTTCACCGCATAGGCCACGGCGTGTCTGATCCGAAAAACGGCACTAAACGTATTGGTACGCATCCGCAGATGCGCCTTTTCGCGGAGAAACTCCATGGACTGTGCCTTGGGTTGCAGCGGGTAAGTCTCCAGGTTCGTAGCTCCTAAAACTTCAATTTCTTCGGCGATAATTTCCATCGCCTGACCTGCTCCCTGGGATTCGACCAATTTACCGGTAATAGAGAGACAAGCATGAAAGCCAATTTCTTTGATCAGTTCTTCCGGAAACTTCTCTAAATCCATGACCACTTGTATATTATTAATGGTAGAACCATCATTAAGGGCGATAAAGCGGTTATTACGAAAGGCGCGAACCCAGCCTTTGACGAGAATGGATTCGTTTAACGTTGGGTTCTTTAAAACCTCGGCAATTTCAATTCTTCTTTTCATATCTATTTTTAGTAATATTTAACTGGCGCGAAAATAATAAGAATATTTA
>CALLLR010000092.1 GCA_938008185.1 uncultured Saprospiraceae bacterium | reverse complement strand
TACTTCTTATATTCCGGGTCTGTATTCAGCACCTTTACACGAGTTATTACCAAAAGGTATTTACCGACGATTAAGAAAGGGAATGATGGAATTTGGTAAAAAAATGCCGGGGTACCTGATCGAAGATGCCAATGTAATCGGCACGGAGAGCCGTACCAGTTCACCAGTCAGAATACCAAGAGATAAGGTAAGTTATCAACATCCGGAAATCAATGGACTTTTTCCATGTGGAGAAGGAGCAGGTTACGCAGGAGGTATAATTTCTGCGGCAATGGATGGACAGAATGTGGCACGAGCGGTGAGCCGATTTTTAAACGACGAATAAACAGTTAATGAAAGATAGTATTGATTTGATAGCCAGGGTTTTTCTGGCCTTTATCTTCTTTTTTGAAGCCTACGATTCCATTACGCATTTTAAAGCGACCAAGGAAACCATGACTAGTTATGGAATTACCTGGAATCAAGATATATTGCTTTCACTCTGTCTTTTGCTGCTGATTCTGGGGGGGATTCTGGTTTTGATTGGTTACCGGTCCAAACTCGGAGCGGTCATGTTATTGATTTATTTTATTCCTATAACGTTTATCTTACATTCCTGGTGGAATGATCCGGGAGATATAAAACGGATTCAATCTATCTTGTTTATGAAAAACCTGGCCATCATGGGAGGACTGCTCATGGTGGTGGTAAATGGCAGTGGAAAGTATAGCGTGAAACGGCTATTTGCCACGACAAAGGTGCCTTAGGGAGTGATCAACCTGATTATTTGGAATATTTTAAAGGTAAAACTCAAAAAGAGGGATCTTATCTAATCAATGGTTCGGTAACTTTTTGAATTTGTCATTAATTACGGAATTGGCGAGCATTTTTTGTCCGTTAGCTGGTTGGGGCCTCCATTTCATGTATGAAGGAAGCCAACGAGCTAACGAGCTAAACTTATCATTTACTCATCTCAGAATTAAAATTTACCGAACCATTGCTAATAAAAGAGCAAAATTCTACTTCTACTTCTAATGAGATTTTACCAGACTTTCACCACATTTTCGACAGAACAACGCATCATCGGAATGACCTTCAGCGCTGCAGTTTTGACAGGATTGAGAATTGAGTGGCGTTTTGTGATTGGTATCCGTTTGGGAGACCATTTCGGCGGAGACAATTCCAGTTGGTACGGCGATGACCGCATACCCTAGAATCATCACGATTGCTGCCAGAAATTGACCCAGCTCTGTTTGGGGAGCAATATCTCCGTATCCAACGGTCGTCAGCGTAACCACTGCCCAATAAATACTTCGTGGAATACTGGTAAAAGAGGAATCGTTACCACTTTCGACCAGATACATCATGGAGCCAATGATGGTAACCATCAAAATAATAAAAAAGAGGAAAACGGTAATTTTTGGACGGCTGGCCCTTAAAGCCTTCATAATGGTGGTGCTTTCTTCCAGAAAATTAGCCAGTTTGAATATCCTGAAAACACGAAGTAATCGCAATGCCCGGATAACCGCCAGATAATGAGTCCCGGAAATAAACAGACTCAGATAAGTAGGTAAGATTGCCAGCAGATCTACGAGACCAAAAAAGCTGGACATATATTTTTTGGGTTGGTAAACACAGTAGATACGCAGTAGATATTCAATGGTAAAGAAGATCGTAAAAGCCCATTCTAAAACAAAAAATATATTTGCGTATCTGATGTTTAACTCGGATATGCTTTCTAACATCACGACAATAACACTGGTCACAATAAAGGCCATTAATACAATGTCAAAGTATTTACCAGCGGGCGTGTCTGCTTCAAAGATAATCTCGTGGATCGACTCTTTGATCGGACTGAAATTTGCTCGTTTTGGATCGGACATTTATAAAAAATATTTTGGTAAAAATACTGAAGTTTTGTAACTTATTTCTAATATCAAACCTTAGCACGAATTAACGGGCATATTGTCCAATACCTTCAATAAACAAATGACCAAGCACTTTTACTCGTTTTTGCTATTATTCATGACTGCGGCAATCTTGTCTGGGCAGCCCGCTACCTATAGTTTTTATCATAAGACCTATACAACGGATGATGGACTATCGTCCCGTTTTATAGATGATATTTATCAGGATAGTCGAAATTTCCTATGGGTCAGTTCCGATTATGGGGTGAACCGTTTTGATGGTCAGAAATTTAAAGTATACAATCAGGGTAGATACGACTTACAATCAGATAATATTAATCAGATTCGCGAAGATCAGGCTGGTAATATTTGGTTTATTAGTCGAACTGTTCAGTTCAGGGAGGGGGTCAGATATTGGCTTAAAATTAGTGTAGAGATCCTTGATCCGCGAGAGGATAAAATGATTCCTGTCTCTGAATATTTTGGCGCAGATCTTCCTTTTGAATGGCCAGAGGTGTACCGCATCGTACAAGATGAAGCTTATGCTTTATGGATCACGACCGCCAGTGGAAAAGTATATCGTTACACGGATCGCTTTACCCAGCTTCCTATTGATCCCAGTTTGATGGCCAAAGGAGTCCTTTATCCATTATTGGATTCGGGTTTTTTAATTGTGAGACCGAATAAAATTATTAAACTGGATGCGAATCTGCAATTAATCTACCAGTCAGAATTTCTTTTTTCTATTAAAGGTGTCTTTTCTACCGAAGAAGGTCAGGTCTTTCTACTGGGGGAAGATCCAGAGAATAAACTTTATAAGGTGGAACCAAACGGGCAGATTGATTTATTTAAAATAGCTGAAGCCGAGGCGCTCGGCCAGCCACCAATAACGGAACGTTTTGGAATTGATGCAAGAAGTAGACTATGGGTAGAAGGCTTTGACAACAAAATATCAATTTATAAAAATGGCGTTAGATTGCTCAGTAATGAGTTAGATAGATTTTCTTTGGCGGATAATGGGAATAGACGAGCTTCTATCAAAAAGGACGAAAGCGGAGGCGTCTGGTACAGCGATATAAATGGCCTGACTTATATGAGTTTTAATGAATCTGGATTTACACCTTACATGAACAACCGCAGGATTAGTATGCGTGGGTTGTTTAAATTGACAGATTCTACTTTTTTTGTAAATACGTATAGTGGATATTTTGAACTGAATAAAAATACAGGATATTATGAACCTTTCGTAGTAGAAGGTTATGATAATAGTTATTCCCAGTGCGGGATTTTATGGAATGGTTATCTTTATAACAGTACGTACAGCCCTGCTATTACTAAAATAGATCTTGCTGTGCATACAAAAAAAGTACTTGAATTAAATACAGAAGACAAATCTATCATCACTAAAACTTTTATTTCGTCACCAGATAGTAGTTTGATCTTGATCGGGACCGATAGCGGATTATTCCAACTCGATCCGGTGACGGATGTCATTTCAAAATATGATCAGTACAACGAATTCGCAGAGCTGAAAGATCTGATTATTAATAGTTTCGACGAAGTAGATGATCAGATTTATATCACTACAGAGCAGGGACTCTTTATCATGGACTGGCAAGAAGGGATTGTGGCGCATCATGATTTTGAATTCAATCATCTTTTAGATTTTTATCACGATCAGGATGGCGTAAACTGGATCACTACCCGTGGAGGTGGTCTGCTGGAATGGCACCCAGAAGATAATAATCTGACGCGCCAGTATACGATCAGTCAGGGATTTTCACATGATATTCTTTATGCGGTTTACGAAGGGGTAAATAACGAACTTTGGTTACCGAGTAGTAAAGGATTAATTTGTTTTAATAAAAAGGATAAAACGGTCATTATCTACTATAAAACAAACGGACTAACCAGCAATGAATTTAATCAATATGCACATTTTCAGGATACGGATGGGACCATTTATTTCGGCGGAGTTAATGGTATGGTCGCATTTGATCCGACCAAAATAAGACAATTCTCGGAGGCCGGTACTAGCTCGTCAATTGTCGTGACCGACATCACGGTAGTTCGTAATGACAATAAAGCACATAATGTGTCCGAAAATAAAATCAACGGTGGAGAGCCTCTGGTGCTCAAAGGAAATGTACAATCCGCCAGTTTAAAATTCTCCATCCTCGAATATGACCGTCTGGAAAATAACCAGTTTTTTTATCGGATCAACGGAGTACATGAAGGCTGGCAGGTTATGAACAATCACACGGTTATACTCAATGGATTACCCGGTGGAACCAGTATGATCGACATTATGGTACATACCGGTATTAAAATGCAAACCCACTATTCCACGGTAGAGGTGAAAGTACTCAAACCCTTTACAGAATCCTGGCTCTTTTATAGCCTCTGCGCACTGGGTTTTCTGGCACTCGGCGTTTCTCTTTCCCGCTACCGAATCTACCGTCTGGATGCAATCAATCGCAAGTTGGAAGAAAAGGTAAAAGAACGAACCAAAAAAATAGAGGACGATAGGATTCTCATCTCCCAGCAATACCAGGAAATGGAGCAGATTAACAAATCCAAAGATCACCTGATTGCCATTATCGGGCATGATCTGAAAGACTACGTTTCGACTTTCGAAGGCATTGAACAAAAAATAAATTACCTGATTCGTACCAGGCAAGTAAAGAGAATTCCTCAGTTGGCGGAGTTTATTGAAAATTCAGCCCATGATCTAAGTCTATTATTAGATAATTTACTCAACTGGGCACTTAAGGAAAGGGGAGATCTTCTGCTACACCCCGATTCGGTAAGCGTAAATTCAATTTTGCAGGATGTTCTTGGCAGACTGAATAAGTTAATTTTAAAAAAAGAAATCTTACTGATCTTAGACCTTCCACAAGATCTCAAAATATATGTGGATGGATTAACTCTGCATAGTTTGCTGCGTAACATTATTCACAATGCGATTAAGTTTTCTCACCGAAAAGGAGTTATAAAAATTTACAACATTAAAAAAGCAGATTTTGTCATCTTGCATATCGAAGACCATGGCGTCGGCATGACTCCCTACCAGATAGATCAGGTACTGACCGATACCAATGCTGCTATTTCTACCCGGGGAACCGAAAATGAAGCAGGAACTGGAATGGGACTATTACTTTGCCGGGAAATGCTCGTAATGCAGTCCGGAACTCTGGAGATTTCCAGCAACGTAGGAGAAGGAACGACCTTCTCTATAATTTTACCTAATAAAATTACTTCTGATACTGCTCAAGAAATAAATGTATAGACAATAGTTTTTAAAATAATTTAGTATCTTCGTGCTTATGATTTAATAATTAATGCGATCTAATTATTATTTTAGAGAAAAGAATAACCCAAACATTTCTTTTATTTTATCGGGTTTGATGCCGGTTTGTACTTGCCCAAACACTAGCAGGTATAAAAAAACCATATATCCTCCATTTTCATGACTACGTTTAGTATTTTGCTTGTTGAAGACAATCTGTCTTTTTCGCTTGAGATTGAAATGTTAATCAAAGAGTTAAACTATGGTTTTGCGGGCCAGTTTGATAATGCTAAGGACGCTATAACTGCGATTAACAAATCTACGCCTGATTTGGTACTGATGGATATTGGTATAAATGGCCAGGTCAATGGTATTGAACTGGCTGGTTCCTTGGAGAAGAAAAATATTCCATTCATTTTTATTACCCAAAGCAGGGATCGTACTACTTACACCCATGCTCAATCCCTTAAGCCTTTCGCTTATTTAGTAAAACCCTTTGATTTATTGACACTTCAGAGTACGCTGGAACAGGCGGTGCGTACACTAAAAGGTACTGATAAAAAGGAGGGCGCTATCAATGAAAATGATCTCAAAAGTTTTTATATCAGAAATAATAATGTACTAAACAGAATAGAATACAGCGAAATCTATTGGATTAAATCCGATGGAAATTACTGTAATATTCATACTGAAAAAAAGAAATTTGTGACAAAAATATCGCTGGTATCCATCATGAAGAAACTGGAAAAACTGGATTTTATGAGGGTACACAAGCAATATATTGTTCCTGTTCATCGAATTGAGAATATCAATTTGTTTAATAATCTGCTGTACGTTGGAGATAAAATGATCCCCATCGGTCGTAGTTATAAATCAAATTTGGTTAAACAATTGGATCTGATCTAAACTTTATTAGACCTGTTTTTTCTTCTTTTTACCCCAAAAAATTAGTGTTTGTCACCTTGAAAGAGGTGATTCTATACTTTCTACGGTATTGTCCGTAGAATGGACTTAGTATTAATCTTTACAAAATGGCTATTAGCCTTACACTGATTTGGAATGAAGACACCTTCTGCACAGTTATTTTATCTTATCAAAAAAATGAGCGCCGCTGAAAAACGGTTTCTCAAAATTCATTTTTCTTCCGTCAAATCTCACTTGACAGAATTGTTCGACTTTATTAATGCCCAAGAAAGTTACGATGAGAAAATTGTGAAAACAAATTTCTCCGACAGTTTAATTTCTAAAAATTTAAAGGTTTATAAAGTACAATTGGCCGAATTAATTATGCGTAGCCAGGTCGTTTACCATGCCAAGCGGAGCATAAGAAGTCAGATTCGTATTCTATTAGAGGAGGTAGATATCCTGATTGAACAATTTCTGATTCCAATGGCGATGGGACGACTACAGAAAGCCATCGATATTGCTAAAAAACATAATGAAACGGGGTTGTTGGTCGCTGCACTACAATACCAATTCGAATTGGAGCGATATGTGTCCCGACAAAAGGTGAAAGACCCTTTCAAAGGAGATGGGAAAGCCTTAAACAAAGCCATGAAAACACTCGCACTCGAAATTGAATTAGTCCAGCTGGTGAGACTGCTTGATTCTTCCTGTGTGCTTGAAAAAGATAAACGCGACATAATTACGGCACTCAAAAATATTCCCCACAAGGATCAGTTAAAGAAAGGAAACAATAGCGCTGCTTTTTTACTGGCCAAACTAGAAGCGCTGACCACGGATAATCTTCGTGACCGAATCCGGCAGCAGGAGCAAATTATTGAAAAATTCCGAACGGATCATTATAATTTTTTCAACAGCAAATATAGCTATATCGAGATGTTGAGTGATCTGATGGATTCTTATGTATTGGCTAATCATAAATCTGAAGTAAAAGAAATCCTTAACCAATTAGGTGATCTTTTTGAAAAGCAGAAATACAACGCAAAATTTTTATATCTACCCGCCTACATAGAAGCAAAACATAATTTTTATCATGGGATTGTTACCCATCGACTGTCTGCTTATGGTCCCATATCAGGCCTGGATCCCACCGTGGAATTGGAAGTTGAAAATACATTTGCCCTTGGGTTTTACTTTTTTGAGATACTCTCAAATATGACGACCGGCGAAAGTGAAAGCGTCAAAAAACTACTATCTGTTTTACAATCAAAAACAAAACCTAGATTTCATAACGAAAATATACTGCTGAATTTAATTGAAATTATCGATCATTATGATTGTGATAACCTGCGTACCGTCAATTATCTGCTGTCCAGTTTTCAGCGTAAATTAAAAAGAGGCAAAGTTTTTACGCCTTTTACGGTAGCTACTTACGAATTTTTTAAAAACATCACAAAAAACCCAGAAGAGAAAGCAATAATTGCTAAACAGTTTTTGTCGGAAATTTCTGGATTTGAAAATGATTGTGTGCATAAATTATGGATGCAGTTTCATCTGAACGACTGGCTGGATTGCCTGGTGCATAAAATTAAATTTAGTGAACTAGCCCATAAAAAATCTTCTATGGAAAGAACCAGTTTCGGGCAGCCTTTATCCAAAGATTATTTACTGCACACTTCTAACAAGCAGAAATAAAAAGGACTGAATGACTTCGCTCGTTGAATGGCTGTTATTTTTCTGATAGAGTTTAAAATTTAATTCATCTTTCTGAATAAATCACTCAACGAGCGAAGCGTTTCAACACCTCAACAAGCGAAGCGACTCAACATCTTGCCATCTCTCGATCTGCATAAATTTTAAATAAAAATTTTTTATTATGTCCACTTTTTAATTAACTTTGCATGGTAATATTTTTATATTTATTATTTCTGCAATAATTTCTTCTAGCAAGGAATTTAACTTTTCTCTCTTCAAAAAAATACGGATAACTTTCAAGTTTGCCGATTTAATTACTAAGAATTGAACTCCAAAATACAAAAAAATTATGCCAACTACCATAAAAGCGGTAATCGTCGAGGACGAGGTTAACGGAATAATAAACCTGAAAAATTTGTTGAGTCGCTATCGTCCCGATGTCGAGATAATTGCAACGGCAGACAGTATTGCCACGGGAATTGAGATGTTTAATAATCCAGACATTAAACCTGATCTTGCTTTTTTAGATATCAACCTGGGCGATGGTCTGGTATTTCAGGTGCTAAATAAAATTTCCAAACCTAAAAAATTTGATGTCATCTTTGTAACGGCTTACGAAAGATTTGCCATCCGTGCTTTTCAATATAGTGCCATCGGTTACATTATTAAACCAATCGATCCAGACCTGCTGGTAGATGCCATTTCCCGAATTATTCCCGGTGAAAAAAGTCAGATTGATCAACGGTTAGAGGTATTTAAAAATCATTATAATAATCCTAATACATTCGAAAAAATTAGTATTTCGGCTACCGATAATATTTATTTCCGGAATATCCGGGATATTATTCGCTGTGAGGCAGAGGACAATTATACCCACATCTACTTAAAAGGAGGGGAGAAAATAACAGCCTCCAAAACCATAAAGTTTTATCAGGATATGCTGGCTAACTACAATTTTTATCGAGTCCACAAATCACATCTTATTAACCTGAATTACATGAAAGAATTTGTAAAGGGAGATGGAGGATACCTGGTCATGGACGACAAAAAACAGATTGAGGTTTCCCGCAGACGTCGACCGGCTTTCATGGTTAGAATCAACAATCTACAAAATGGCATGATGCTCTAAGACTGCCGTCGAACGAAGCTTTAGGTGTGATTTTTGTGGTGAAATATTATATGTTTTTAAAAAAAATGTTTAATTGGGACGTTAGATGAATATTTTTTTTAAATGACACAACTAGTTGATAAAAAGTCTTTAATAGATTTATTTTTTTTGAAATGTGTTGAATTTCAACTATTTGTCAACTAATCTGGGGAGAGAAAGAAGGACTATTCTTTTGTAAAGCTAGGATAAAAATGTAATTTAGCTTTACGCTTCGAAAGGCTAGGAAGGAATTGACCCGAATTAAAAACTACACAAACATATTTTACTATGGGAAAAAAGAAAAAACTCATGGATGTAAAGCGAGATTTACAGATCATTAAGAAAAATAATCTCGGTAAACTAACTGGAGGTAGAAAAACAAAAAATGGCAGTCGCTGGAATACTTGTGGTGGTCTGGTACCTGAATAATCATGCTACTAACTGTTAGACTTACATCGAAAATTAAGGTTACATTTGTATTACAATTGTAACCTTAATTTTTTGTCCAAAACTTCCATAAACTTTAAACTATATTCCAACAGCGTATTAAGTTTTAATTTATTTCTAAGTCATGTCTCAGGTACGAACCAATATCGCCGCGGTCAGGCAACTAGAAGATCGCCTGGCCAACCAGGAAAATAAAAGTCAGCGCCTCTTGCTACTTGACAAACTGGCGGAGCATTTCATGTTTACCAACTACAAAAAGGCATTGAATTTTCTGGGCGAAATGAAGTCTATTCTAAAAGAATCTCCCAACCGGGACTTTCTTTTTAATTTTCATCTTTACACCGCTTTCATTGAAAACCAGCTCTACAATTACCACCTGGCGGATATTCACCTTAAAAAAGCCATCCACATTGTGGAGGAGCGTGGAGAAGTACACCAGCAAATAGATACTTATATCGACTACGCTGGCATCTGTATTAACCTCGATCAGCACCAGGAGGCTACCATCTATCTCGACAAAGTCGCCAAGCTATTAGAGTCCTTCCCCGACAAAAAATTGCGGGCTCGCTTGGTCTGCCGACAAGGGATGCTGCAGCTGCACTACCGGGATAGTGAGAAGGCGATCAGTATGTTGCTTGAGGCAGATAAAATTATTGATCGGCTACCAGTCAAACTTACGTTGAAAGACTATTATTTTCGGACTATTATTCATAGTGGCTTGGGGAGAATATATCAGGATAATGGGCAAATCAATAAAAGCATCAGCGCTTATCTGCGGGTGGTTAACTGGTGCGAATCGCTGGGCATGCAAACCCGCCTTTCCTGGCATTATTTAAATGTAGGAAATGGCTACACGGCTAATCAAGATGATCTTCGAGCGAAAAAATATTTTCGTAAGGCCATCAAAATTACCGATGATATTAGTCAGAATGCTCGTGCTGGAGCCTACGCCAATTTGGGGTTTATTTATTTTAAAGAAGAGAAATACGACGAAGCGCTGGAACTATATGATCGTGCGGAATATCTTTACCGGGAAAAACCTCGCCGCAATCTGGTCAATTTTTCTATCATTGATTGCCGACGGGCTCAGCTCTACGCTAAGTTAGGCAAAAACAGCAAAGCTCAGAAATATTTTGTCTCGGCTATCGAAAATGGTAAGCAAAGTAAAGATGATCTACAAACGGCGACGGTTTGTCAGGAGGTAGCAAGCTACCACGCAAGTATTGAAGATTATAGAAATGCCTACGATTTTCAGGTCTTACACGATCACATGCTCAGCCGACACAACGATACCGTCCGGGATCGAACCCGAATCGAAGTAGAGGTAAAGTACGAAGCGGAAAAGAAAATTCACGAAGCAGAGGTCCTGCGCCTGGAAGCCAATGGACTAAAATTAAAAGCTTTAAGAGCACAGATGAATCCGCACTTCTTATTCAATGCGCTCAATTCTATCCAAACTTTTATTACTTCTGATGAATCGGGAATCGCTGCCAAATACCTCGCAAAATTTGCGTTGCTTATGCGCCAGAGCCTCGAATACTCGGATGTAGAAACCATCTCCCTGGAAAAGGAAATAAATTTTTTGGAGAATTATCTTTACATCAATCAAAAACTTCGGTTTCAGAGCAAACTGAATTATACCATTCAAATTCACGACGATATCGAAGAAGATATCATGGCTATTCCTACGATGATCGTTCAGCCTTATCTCGAAAATGCTATCGAACACGGACTACGAACCGTAACGGAAGGTCAGCTAAAACTTGAATATTCACTCTATGATGAAAATACGATTCTTTGTGTCGTACAGGATAATGGAGTAGGGCGGTCGAAAGCCGCTGAACTACGGGAGGCCGATCCAATTCCTAATCACCATCGGTCTATGGGAACTTCTATCACGGAACAAAGACTCGAAATTCTTAATAAAATTCAAAACGATCGGGTAAAAGTAAACACCATTGACTTGACCGATCCTGAAACCGGACTGGCTGCCGGCACTCGAGTCGAGATATTCTTACCAATCGAAACCATTCAGGCTTAATATTATAAATTACCGTTATATATTTTATACCTACCGCTTGCTGTGGTTTGCCTACCATCAACTAAATACCGTTTTTATATACTGGATATTCGTTATATATTGCAGATAGTTTTCTCATAGTATGTTTGTTTAATCTTCCTGCATCTCGATCCCTCCTGAGTTGCAGGAATTTTTTTGCCCGTTAATAGGGGGTGTTCAATTAAGTGTGTCTAAGCAATTAGGTTAATTTACATAATTAAATATTGCTATTTATAATGAATTGTTAATTGGTTTATCCTGCCTGTCCGGCAGGCAGGTGATCTCTTTTTACGCAATGTTAATATAACAAAAAACACAGATTATTGAACGATCCCCCCCTCCACTGTGGAGATGACGCATACCAGATAACCATACGCCATGATTCGATCACGCATCACTGGACCACCAGCTTCCCACTCGCCCAAAGCCCTTGGTCATCATAAATGCCATAATAATAAATACCCGAAGTTAACTTCGACACCTCCAAAGTTTCCGTCAAATCATTCATCATCTTCGTTCTAACCAGTCTTCCATCCTGACTGTACAGTTTTAAGGTCAGCGGAAACTTGCTGTCCTCGGGGAAGGTCAATATGGTACGTTCCCGAGCTGGGTTGGGCGCTATTTTTACCCGATTATTAACGGCATTAATTGTCTCATTAGATAAAATTATGTCCATAAAATTAGTGTCTATTCTGTGGTATACGGTATTGGTAATCACGGGTTCGTTAAAGTCAAAATAGATAGCGGCTTTGTTACCAAGGCGAGGGTAGTCACGATAAATGGTCAATCCTTCTTTAACACCTATTTTAAATTTAATAAAACCATTACTTGCCGCCAGATTAGTCGTAGAATCTGGTAGTAAAATATTGGGAAAATAAAATATCAGGGTTCCCTGGTCTTCTAATCGCCAGTTGTATGGATGGGATGACGCACCCATGTTTAAAGTAGTCAGGTCAAGTAGGTCAGATAGGGTATCTCGAATGGTAACCGTAAACGCGGTATCAGTTCCTGTATTTTGAAAACGGATTTTGTAGTCTAGTAATGTACCAGGATTTATCTTCTTTCCTATTCCGTAGCCAACCGGAAAAGCAGATTTATCATTCGGATCAAAAGCGCCTCTATTTTCCTGGCAGTCTATATCTACAAACGGATCATTATCATCCTGCGGGAAATACCCAAAAAAGCCCGTCGCAAACGGCCACTCTCCACACCCTTCCACCGTGGCCGAAGGCATACTATTCCCTGGATGACCAACCGCTTGTTCGGCTTCCATTCGGTATGTACTACCATCAGCAGGATAAGCACGTTGGATAGATTGTCCACTGTTGAGCTGAAATTCGTTTTCAATAAAAAGGATCTCATCCTGAATGACAATGTAATCGAGTGGTGCGAGCATATCACCCGTTCCCAGATAAAAGTCCAGTACTATGGATCAACTGAATAGGGTAATTGGGAATTAATTGTTCGGTGGAATCGTATACGCAATCAAAATTTTCGTCTACGTAAATTCGTCCTGTGATTACATTATTGAAATCAGATGTCTCGCAATCGGTACGTAAAAGGAAACCAGAAGGTACATTGGACGGGAAAGCGTTATTACTACCCATAAAAACCAGATCTCCGTTGTTGGTTTGGGTTACATTTATGGCACTCTGAAAATTTACGGGGAGTGATATTTCCTCTCCTAAAATACCAGTGTTACTCAATGTTCGATTACTTACCTTGACTTCTCCCAGAAAAAACAGTTGTGAAAGGTGCCGATAGATTATTTTAAAGGATTGACCTGGCTTCTCAACTATTTTTAGAAAATTACCGGGGATAAGAATAAATGAAGTATCCCACAAAATAGTCCCATTTTCGTCGAAAGCGAAAAAAATAGCATCTGTAGATCCAAGATCATAGGGATTTAAACTGATACAAATAAAATCTTCGTCGGAGGTTTCTACGAGATCTCTTACTTCAACTCCCGGCGCCTGCCGTGACCATATAATATTTAGAGATTGATCCAGCCTGTAAATAGAATCTGACCAGGCCGTTATATATCCATCTGGAATAGTAATTGAAATTAGGAAAGTATGCTGAGGTATTCGATTTTATTCACCAATATCAAAATAAACTGAATCAGACCTACCGGGATTCTACTTTTTACTTTTGTCTGACGCGTTACCATTACGCCATTGGAGATTTGAAAGACTACGATCCCGTTAAAAAAGAAAAATTAATCGAAAAAATAAAAACTACCAACCCCCTGACCGAACGCACCTGGCTTTTGGAAAAATTATCGGTTATTGGTTGATTGGTTATTGGTTAATCAGTGGGAGTGTTCAGAAAAGTGTGTCAAAAATATTTTTTAACTTAGAAAAAAATTAGACACATGTCAAAGAAGCAGAAAAAAAGCGAAAAAACAAATTTCGATTATGCTGAGTTTGAGCGTCAAGCTCTAGCAGGTATAAAAAA
>CALLLR010000091.1 GCA_938008185.1 uncultured Saprospiraceae bacterium | reverse complement strand
CGAACTCTCTTTGGTGGAAAGTGCATTCTTCAGAAGCGTCAGTGCTTTTTTAGGAATAATAAAACTAGTAGACACTTCTCCTTTTGCTTCTTCAAACTCAAACTTCACCAATTTGTGCGCATCCGTTGCCACAAAAATCATCTTACTAAAATCTACCTGGACATAAACACCAGTCATTGCGGGACGCAATTCATCGGAGCTTGTAGCAAAAAGGGTTTTATTGATCGCTTTGGATAGTTTTTCGCAAGAAACCTGTACGGTATCCACTTCTTCCGGCTCGGGAATATTTGGATAATCACCTCCATCTTCTCCGGCTAATTTATATTTACCATAATGAGAGGTTATTTGAATACCAAAATTTTCTTCATTTACTTCAAAAGTAATGGGTTGTTGAGGCAGTTCTTTCAGCGTATCCAACAATATTCGGGCGGGAATCGCCACGACACCATCCTTATCGGCATTTACTTCGATCGTCGTACGAATAGAAGTCTCCAGGTCAGTGGCCGAGATCGTTAGTTTTTTATTTTCAATTGTAAAAAGAAAATCTTCCAGAATAGGTAATACTGGATTAGAACCGATTGCTCCGTTGGCAATCTGTAAATGTTTTAGTAGGTCGGAAGAGGATACACTAAACTTCATTTGTACTGTATGATTTTATTATGAGCGACAAAAATACGGCTATTTCCTTACTTTTTATACCTTAAATACCAACACGTTGTGGATAAATATCCTCACAGAGGATAGATAATAGTTAGTAATGGAAATCAGGGATAGAAAATTAGTTTATAATGCTGTTTGCTCCTTGCTTCTTGCTTTTCTTCTAACGCGTTAACAGAAAAGCAAAAAGCCAATAGCAAGAAGCAAAAAATACTTCTATACATTTGAACCGCCTGTCCGACCGGAAGGAATGATGTCGCTTTTATTCTTTATTTTATCTTTAAACCCCGATTTGGTTAGGTAATTTATTTTGTGTTACTATATTAACGTTCCTTATCGTAATTTTGCCCTTTGATTTTTTCTATTCAAACAAAATATGCTCGACCGAAAAACACCACCACCAATTAAGGCGGCTGATAATTTGCTATTACCCAAAGCAGTGGTTTCTTATCTAAGAAATAATATTCCTGTACATACCATCAATATGGGGACACAGAATATTGTCAAAATCGAAGTAGTCTTTTTTTCGGGCCGGCCTTTTGAAGACAAAAAACTGGTAGCGCGTTCTACTTCCCGGTTACTCAAAGAAGGGACCGTTGATAAATCCGCCTCTGAAATTGCAGAAAAAATAGATTTTTACGGAGGAACGATCAGCATTCCAGTCAATCTGGACACCACTAATATTACTTTTTATAGCCTGAGTAAGCATTTGGACGAGCTATTGCCACTTTTGGGGGAAATAATTTGTACACCCAGTTTTCCGCAAGAAGAAATGGATGCATTAATTGCCAACAGCCGACAGCGTCTGAAGATTGATCTATCCAAGAATGACCTCATTGCTTACCGGAATATAACGGAGAATATTTTTGGAAAAGAGCATCCCTACGGATACAACAGCGAGTCTTCTCTTTATGATAAATTGTACCGAAAAGACCTGATCCAACATCACCAAAAAAACATGGTGGCTGGTAATACCATGATCTTTTTAAGTGGTAAAATTGATGATCAGGTACTCAAAAAAGTAGACCGCTATCTAGGAGATATTCCTCAGGGAAAAAAAAGAGAAAAAAGAATTTTTCCTGAATTACCTACGGCAGTTAGAAAGGAGCAACTCCACCATCCTGACACGGTTCAAACGGCGGTCCGTATCGGACGTAGATTATTCAATCGGTCCCATCCGGACTTTCATGGAATGTATGTGCTCAACACTATTTTTGGTGGCTATTTTGGTTCCAGGTTAATGGAGAGTATTCGGGAGAAAAAAGGATACACCTACAATATTTATTCTTCGATGGATACGATGATGTTTGACGGATATTTTTACGTGGGAACAGAAGTCAGCAATGATTTAACTCAAAAAACAGTGGAAGAAATCTACCATGAAATGAAGATTTTGCAAAATGACCTGGTTAGCGAAAAAGAATTATTAATGGTACGTAACTACTTGTTGGGAAGCTTACTGACGATGCTGGACGGGCCGCTCAATATTATCAATGTGGTCAAAGAAACCGTTTCTGAAGGAATGCCAGAACACCATTTTGAAACCCTGGTAAAAACCATTCAACAAATTTCGTCACAAGAACTAAGGGATTTAGCGCAAAAATATTTTCGAAAAGAAGATTTTTGGGAATTAACCGTAGGAAAACAGAGGTTTTAAACAACTTCTCATTATAAGCTGCGAATTATTTATTAATTTAGACAAAATTTGTTTTCTTTTGCAAAATGGCAAATGGAAGCACTTTCGTGTTATATATTTTTTAAATATGTATAAGGCGATGTAAATCGGGCCTCGATTAGAAATACTAAATCAATCTCAGTTACCGATTCAACGTACCATTACAAACAGACTATCAACACAAACGTTCATAAATAGGGAAGACTCTTAATGAAACTATTCAGCTTTTTTACACAGGAAATAGCGATTGATCTGGGAACGGCCAATACGCTTATCATTCAGGATGGGAAGATAGTAATTGACGAGCCCTCCATCGTCGCCATTAATCGTCGTACTGGTGAGACTATTGCCGTGGGCATGAAAGCGATGCAAATGCACGAAAAAACCCACGAAAATATAAAAACGGTTCGTCCACTTAAAGACGGAGTAATTGCGGATTTTCAGGCAGCAGAGAGTATGATAGAAGGGATGATTAATATGATGGGAAACAAACGAAAGTTTTTCACTCATATGAAAATGGTCATCTGTATCCCATCCGGAATTACCGAGGTAGAAAAAAGAGCCGTTTTTGATTCTGCCGATCATGTTGACTCCAAAGAAACTTATCTTATCCACGAGCCGATGGCCGCCGCACTTGGAATAGGTCTGGACGTAGAAGAACCCATTGGGAATATGATTATTGATATAGGAGGAGGTACGACAGAGATCGCAGTTATTGCACTTTCGGGTATTGTTTGCGATCAATCTATTCGTACGGCCGGAGATGAATTTACGGCGGATATTATGAATTATATGAAACGGCAGCACAATATCCTGATTGGAGAACGTACCGCTGAGCAAATAAAAATTCACGTTGGATCTGCTTTACCTGAATTAGATAATCCGCCAGAAGATTACGCTGTAAACGGAAGAGATTTGATGACGGGTATTCCAAAACAAATCACTATTACTTATCAGGAAATTGCGCACGCACTGGATAAATCGATCTCCAAAGTGGAAGATGCAATTCTCAAAGCACTGGAAACCACGCCTCCTGAGTTGGCTTCTGATATCTACAAAACGGGACTTTACTTAACTGGAGGCGGTGCCTTACTGCGTGGATTGGACAAAAGAATATCTGCCAAAACAAAACTTCCGGTAGTAATTGCGGAAGATCCGTTACGTGCGGTGGTAAGAGGTACGGGTATTGCTTTAAAAAATACGGATAAATTTTCGTTCTTGATTGATCGAAAAAGCGTTTAGTAACGTAAGCTGGTAGTCAATTTCAAACCAACTTTTTTTCTTAAAAATATTTTGATGTGCGGAGTCTGGTTCTTTTTCTGGTTCAGTATGGTGGAGTTGGTCTCTTTTTTGTTTTAGAGGCGATCTGTCTTTATTTGGTGGTCAATTATAATCAGCAACAAAAAGAAATTTGGCTCAACTCTTCTAATATTATTTCCGGCACCATTCTCAATTTTAGAAGTGACATTTCTCAATATTATAACTTGTCAGAATCTGCCGATAGTCTCGCGGCGGATAATGCCCGTTTAAAAGCCCGTCTTAATAATGCTCAGTTTGTTCAAACTATATTACAGGACTCCATAAAGGACGTTAAAAAGCAGCAACAGTACACTTATGTTGCGGCACGAGTAGTTAATAGCACTATTCATTTACACAATAATACCTTTACGATTGACCGGGGAAGTAAGCACGGCATCCGGCCGCACATGGGAGTAATTGATTCAAATCCGGGAGGAGGTATTGTTGGAATTGTCACCAATGTATCCGAAAATTATAGTGTGGTAATGGCCCTTTTACATCAAGGTATAAAGGTTCCGGCGGCGATTCGTCGCAACCATTATCATGGTTTCCTTTCGTGGCAACCAAGCAATCCTAAGGTGATAAACTTGATAGATGTTCCTAAACACGCAGAAATTCGAACGAAAGATACCATTGAAACTAGT
>CALLLR010000090.1 GCA_938008185.1 uncultured Saprospiraceae bacterium | reverse complement strand
TTGTGTTTTTTGGCCAGGTTTGCGGCAAAGGAAGAAGAAATCAAACAGCCCTCCACCGAACGAATATCGGGATGTAAATCCATCGGAACCTCTTCTCCGTATTTTTCGCGGTAGCGTTCCATATTTCCCCGGACGGTTTTTTCGTCCTCGCAGTGAGTGGCAATCAACATGTGCGCTTCGGAAAAAAGGGCATCGAGTGTTCCAGGATCATCCACGAGCATATTGCCCGTGCTGGAACCCATAAAAGCCTTGATTCCACAAACCGATCTAGGGTCTGTTTTTAAAACCTCGTCCAGATTATCATTGGAAGCCCCCATAAAAAAGGAATAGTTAGCGATTGATTTTTGGGCGGCAATGACATATTTTTCCTCGAGTCGCTCCTGGGTGACAGCGGGCGGTTTGGTATTGGGCATCTCCATGAAAGTGGTGGTTCCTCCCATGACGGAGGCCCGAGGTTCGGTATAAAGATCTGATTTATGGGTTAGACCCGGCTCTCGAAAATGTACCTGGTCATCAATGATTCCTGGCATGATATACTTATCGGCAGCATCGATGGTAATATTGGCTGTCAGATCAATGATCCCGCCTATTTTTTCGATCCTTCCGTTTTTTATGTAAAGGTCTCCGGCGGTTATTTTCCCTTCGTTGATGATGTGGGCATTTTTTATTAGAATGCTCTTCATGGTGTTGTTAATGAATAATTAATAATGTCTCTTTTATCGTGGGTTCAGGAAAACTTAGACTTGGTCTTTAAGTTAACCTTTAACGAATGGCAAATGTAAGGATATTTAGTTTTCTTTGTGGATTGTTTTAAAGGAAAATTATCACCATGGTTTTTCTAATTGTTGATACATGGTTGAGATCGTGTAGTAAACTTTCTAAATTTCATACATGCCTTTAATTTCTTCTGGTTATCATCATGCCCCCTTTTATCTCCGCTCTGGACATTGGGAAACCATTTTTCCGGCCATTGTGCGTCGGGTACGCGGAGTTAATTATCAGCGGGAGCGACTGGAGTTAGCGGATGGAGATTTTCTGGACCTGGATTGGATAAAAAACAAAAACAATAAACTCGCAATTTTAGTGCACGGCCTGGAGGGAAATACGGAGCGACATTATATGAAAGGAATGGCACGTTATCTTTCCCAAAATAATTATGATATACTGGCCATAAATTGCCGGAGTTGTAGCGGAGAGATGAATCGGCATTTACGATTATATAACCACGGTGAGACGGGAGATTTGGCGGAGGTCATTGGTTACGCCAATAAAAAATATTCCTATCCCAGCGTTTTTCTGGTTGGTTTTAGCATGGGAGGAAGTATCATTTTAAATTATTTGGGACAGCGGGGGAAGTCCGTTCCCGACTGCTTAAAAGGAGCGGCGACTTTTTCGGTTCCAACGGATTTACACGGCAGTGTACGGATTCTGAATGACCCGGCGCTTTCTTTTTACCGAAAACGTTTTCATCGGATGCTGACCGATAAAATCAAGCAAAAGGCGCAGCAATTTCCCGATCAAATTGATATCAGCGGAATTGAACATTTTGCAAAATGGTCTGATTTTGACGACCGTTACAGTGCACCGATCAATGGTTATAAGGATGCAAACGATTTTTATACGCAAGGTTCTGCGAATAATTTTATCCCAGGAATAACTATTCCAACTCTATTAGTGAACGCGCTGAATGATCCGATTCTAACCCCCTCTTGCTTTCCTAAAACGCTGGCAGAAAACAACCCCGATTTTTATTTAGAAATTACCGAACGGGGAGGCCACGTGGGTTTTAGCTGGCGGGGAAAAAAGTATGCCTGGTCGGAATGGCGAGTGGTGGATTTTTTCTCTTCTAGCGGGTTTGGCTTTTTTCCCTGAATACGTGTTTGGCTTTCGGTGGGCTTTTTTCCCTGCTAACTTGTTTGGCTTTCGGTGGGCTTTCAATAGGCGGACGATGGGCTTACTATTGGCGCTCTTCTGGCGTGGGCTCTTCAATTGGTGAGGGCTTTTTCTCGGCGAACTTGTTTGGCTTTCGGTGGGCTTTCAATAGGCGGACGATGGGCTTACGATTGGCTCTCTTCTGGCGTGGGCTCTTCAATTGGTGAGGGATTTTTCCCCTGCGAACGTATTTGGCTTTCGGTGGGCTTTCAATAGGCGGACGATGGGCGGACGATTGGCTCTCTTCTGGCGTGGGCTCTTCAATTGGTGAGGGATTTTTTTAGTGCAAAAATCAGTTTAAAGAAAATTTAGAATGAGTAAAATATTATTTAGAATAATTAGGACAATAAATTTTTAATAGTTGGAGTTTTTATTTGTTAAAAAGTCATTTTGTGATGAGATTGCTTTAGAAGCAAGAGAAATTATCCTGGCTAAGTATTGTAGCGGCTTTGCAGATTCTGAGAAAATAGTTAAATCTAATTGGTCTAAAATAGCAGGAACTAAAAAAAAAGCAGTAGTTTCCCGCTATTAATGAAATAAGACTGCTTTTCTCCACTTTCTCTCCCCCAATACCATTTTTTTGTTCAATAAACTAACTATTGCCATACATGACACAGAATACGATGCACCCGAAGAGTCTGCCCCCTGTCAAATTTAATAAGAAGGATCGGCCAGAATTTTTTGTTTTACTACGCCAGCGCGTCAATCAACACTTCACCGATAATCAAATTTCAAGACATTGCAACTGGAGTATGCGTTTAAAGACGGTTTTTATGCTTTCGGTGTATATGGTCCCATTTGCGTTTATGCTAACGGGAGTAATCACCAGCGTGGGTGCTATTTTAGCGGCTTGGGCCATGATGGGATTCGGGATGGCAGGCATTGGATTATCCGTGATGCACGATGCCAATCACGGTGCTTATTCCAGCAGTAAATTTGTCAATAAGGCAATTGGTAGTATCAGTAATTTTATTGGCGGATTTCATACCAACTGGATTATTCAACACAATGTCCTGCATCACTCTTTTACGAATGTGCACGGACACGACGAGGATATTGATAAAGGAGTGATGCGTTTTTCGCCTAATCAAGCGCACAAAAAAATGTTTCGGTTTCAGGCGTATTATGCTACTTTTTTCTACGGTCTGATGACGATTTACTGGTTTGTGGCCAAAGATTTTGAACAACTGATCCGCTATGACCGTAAAAATCTGCTTGCCGGACAGGGGTTAACCTTTAAGAGTGCTTTGGCGCAAATAATTTTTCACAAGACCTGGTACGCACTGGTTTTTATCGTTCTGCCCATTATGGTGGTTCCGGTCAGTTGGAGTATCTTAATTACCGGATTTTTGCTGATGCACTTTATCTGTGGGGTTATTCTGGCGTACATTTTTCAATTGGCCCACGTGATCGAAGAAACCAGTTTTTTCAAACAAGATGAGACGGGTACGGTAGAAAATAACTGGGCGATTCACCAGTTGAGCACTACGGCCAATTTTGCTAATACCAACCGCGTATTTTCCTGGCTGGTCGGTGGCTTAAACTTTCAGATTGAACACCATTTATTTCCGCATATTTGCCACGTACACTATCAGCACCTTTCGCCGATTGTCCGCCAAACGGCGGAGGAATACGGAATTCCTTACCACCAACACCATACTTTTTTAAGTGCCTTGAAGAGTCATTTTACGTTGCTGGATCGGCTGGGAAGAAACGTAGCGTAAGAATGGGAAATTGTTTTTTAACTAAAAAAAACTTGAATATTAACTTTAACAAACCTTATTCAATTTTTACTATTTTAATATTTTGGAATTGCTGATCCAGCCAGATTTTTACGAAATAAATACCGGAAGGTTCGTTGGATAAATCGAGATCAATATCCTGGCCACTCGGTTGGTTGGTCCGTTGCCGAATTAGTTGTCCCTGAGAATTATAGATCATTAATTGCAAAGAAAAACCATTAGCAGTCTTCAGCTTAAAAATACCTGTTGACAAGGTCGGATTTATTGAGATAGAGCGATCATCAGCAAGTTCATCTTTTACACTTAAAACAATATCGGGGGTAATTACGCCCGTCGTATCGCCGTCTTTTACGTAGCCCATCAAATACGAAGTAACGACATTGTCTAAAATCTCGGAATACCTGTAAACTTCCCCAAGACCAGTTTCGTGGCGATATAAAGTATAGCCTAAACAATTCTGCGTTTTTAAGAGATCGCTAGTATCGTTTACAAACGTATAAATACCTTGCCCACCAGACGTTGCTGGAAGATCTGTTGATTTAATAATTCTCCCGGTCTCTATATCTTTTTCAACTTTAAACGATAAATAAAGGTCGTCCGGAGCAGGATCATAACAAAAATAATCAAACAATTCTACACCTACCGAGTGCAGCTGATGAGGATACGTTTCATTAAGAAAACTTGTCGAAACATCCCCATTTAAATCAATGATCTGCTCTATATCATTGTTAAAATACGAGTATACTGGCGGAGAGGTTGTCTGTGTCTCGAAGGAAACCCTGTTTACAATCACATTGGTAAAATAAACGATGGACGAATCCTGATCCTCTCTACCCAGAATCCTGACTTTACGAATGGTTTCTGACCTTCCAAAACCAAAATTTTCCGTATAATGCTGGAATACATCACCCACCTGAAAGTCATACATTTCTTTAACTCCCGGTAAAATCTCCCCTAAATCCCTTCCTTCAATTCCCATTAATTCATACGGTCCATCCGAAGTGGGAAAAGATAAAATTCCATAATTTTTGGAAAGAACCATCGTATCCAATTCCTCAAAAACAATGCATTTAACAGAATCTGTTATGCCAAATATCTCTGTTTCACCAACTGCAGCAATCCTGGCCATCAAACTATCGGTACCGTTTATCTGGAAACTCCAGGAAAAATCAAGCGGTGCCTGAGGATACAGCACAAAGTCTTCGTTGCCCGAAAAAAGAAATCTTCCTGATGGTTCTTTAGTTATTGTAGTTCCTAAAAATTGACCTTGCAATTGCAAAAAAAGTGTCTCCGGGTCTGCTTCAATCGTGTCGCAGTGATTACAGGTTGCCGCTATTTTGTTGAGAAAGTAAATGGTATCGGTGCCCGCTATTTCCGTTGAATCAATCCACAACGTATTGGTGATGTACTCATTGGTGTCGATCCGAAAATTATATTTGTCCTGGAAGTTTAATGGTTGCCAGTTTTGTCCCAGCAGGGAAATAGGAAATAATAGCAAGAGGATAAAATATTTCATATGCTTTATATTTCAGGATAAGTTAACAATTCTTATTCACTAAATGCATATATTTTTAATTTTTTGTAACAAAAATATGTCCTTTGCCAATTAATTGACATTTCGGTAATAGTCAATATTACAGGATTAGAATAAAAATTTTCAACTTTCCTTCTCCCCTTGTGGCCCCGGCTTCTTTAGATCAATTTTACAAACTTCCCAAACACCGTTTTATGCAATGCAAGGTCCATGTCAGGTGAAAGAGAAGCACGAATAATGTAGTCTTTATCACCTTCTTTGGTGGTGCCTTGGGTAGAGGTAGCCGGGATGGTCCAATAGCAACCTTTTAGTTGGCCGTAGCTTACGCAATGTTTACTTTGGTCGGGAATTTTGGTAATCATTTGTTGGATCAACTGGTGATTCAGGGTTCTTTTGTGTGCTTCTTTTTCTTCTGGCGTACTGCCTTTGGCGGGCAAATCCAGCGAAAATACGGAAGGGGTAAAACCCTGATCGGCCAAAGCTTCAGAAACAAAATTGATCTTGGCGGAAGGTAACGTTTCCTGAATAAAATTGACAAATTCCTGGGTATTTTGGTAGGCATCCCGGATTCTTTGTTTCATAGACGGTAGTTGTTCTGCCAGAATCGCTATTTGCAAATCGGTGGCTTCGTTGTCGCAAAGTCTTAGATGGGTTGCTATTTTTTCCAGTAAGCTTTTGTTTTTGTAGTTGCCTACGCAATAGCCGGCGTTGCATTTTCCGCCACTCGGAAATTTGGATCCGCTGGCGTAAGAAATGGTGCGGACGGAAGACAGTATTTTGCCGACTCCTAAAAACTGGACGTTCGGACAGAAAGTTTGATCTAAAATAAAAACGGGTTCGACGGCTCTTTCTCCTTCGGCGGTAAGCCGTCCTTTACTCAAAACTTCCCGCAATTTTATTAGATCCGGAACTTCTACTCTGGGGTTGGTCGGGATCTCAGCAATAATATATGAGATGGCATTTTCCCGGGCAATTTTTTCTAACACAACTTCAATACTCCGTACCATATCATTGTCACCGTCTACTGGTAAATCCACAATTTCAACTTGATCACTACACGCCGCTACCCGCCTCGCCTGATCATTGGTTCCTCCGTAGCAATTGGGCGGAACGATAAATTTAATGGGCTTTCCGGGATGTATTTCCAGTGCCTCATCAATCAGTCCCATCATAATTGCGTATTGGACGGACAAGCCGCTGGACCCAAGGAGTGGTTCGAGGGTAGTTCCCGTAATCTTCCGAATATTTTTTAACACCGCAGCTTTGTTGGCCGCTCCATCATTCTCTTTATTTTGGGAATTTGAAATACCGACTAATTTTTCTAAAGCGGTCAGACAATCCGCGGGCGTCATCGCAATAGTTTCTCGCCTTCTGACGTGTTGAATATCCGAAATATACTTTTCATTTTCGGATCCATTTACCATTATAAAGCTACCCAGTGTTGGATATACCTGAACGAAAAAATCAATGCTTGACGGAATTTCAAGCTTGGCAATTTCCGGGGAGGAAGTCAGATAAATCGTACTACCCGCAAAACCAGCAACATCAGACAGAGACGCTACCCTATTTAATTCAAACTGATAACCGTATACTTTTTTTAACAGATCGGTATCGAAATATTCTGGCAACTTTCCCGAATAATTGATCTGGGTATTTTTACCGTCCAGTAAATTTTTTCTTAAGATCGCCAATACGGGAATTGTCCGTGAGGAAAAACTGATCACCTGATTTGCCGACCGCTCATTTAGGTGGGCAATCGTCCATTCCAGCACACAAGACAAGGGATGTCCTAACCGGATATAATCGTAGGCGGTAGGTAAGTGACAGAGTGCCGAGGCATCCCATTCGGGCCGGTGCACCAATTGTTCAAATTGGTCCAAAAACTGGGTTTTGGCCAATTTTTCCTCGTAGATGTCCAGCCGGTGCGTCGTGAGGTTTAACCAGTCTGAGGGAATATTTTCCAGTACTTTTTTGAGGGTAACTGCTATTTTGTGGTCTTGCATAATTTTCTCCGTTAAATAAGGCAGCAAGGTACAACAATTAGGCTTGTTTTGATAGGAGCCAGAAGGCTAATTACGATAAATTTACCAAAGAAGTTAGTAATTACTACCCGACTAATGAGTAAAGAAGCCTCACTTCCGACGCAGGGAAGGCAAGTATAATTTCAAAATAGGCCGTATAAATGGTTCAGTATTTTGGTTCGGTAGCACTAGTAGTACTTACACTAAAAGTATCTTTCTCGCAAAGAACGCAAAGACCTGATTGCCGGCAGGCAGGTCCGTAAATCTATTATCGTGAATCAAATATGGATATTATTTTTATCAAATGTGTCTCAAGTTTTCTGTTTTCCTAGTTTTTAGAGCAGGCTCACTAGTGCTCTGGTCTAACGAATCTGCCAATCAATGGGCTGTTTTCCCTGGGTTTTTAGTAATTCGTTTGTTTTAGAAAAATGCTTGTTTCCGAACCAATAACCACGGTTGGCACTCAAGGGTGAGGGATGACCAGAAGTCAGAACGTGGTGTTTGGTGTCATCAATCAGGCTTGCTTTCTTTTTAGCGAAACCGCCCCAGAGCAGGAAAACGATTCCTTCTCTTTTGTTGCTGAGATTGCGGATAACCGCGTCGGTAAATTTTTGCCAACCAATATTTTGGTGGCTGTTGGCCTGGCGTGCCCGTACGGTAAGCGAGGCGTTGAGCAGGAAAACGCCCTGCCCGGCCCAGGCCGTTAAATCTCCATGACTGGGAACGTCCAGCTGAAGGTCTGTTTTTAATTCTTTGTACATATTATCCAGGGATGGCGGAATCGCAACATTGCGCGGCACCGAAAAAGAAAGTCCCATGGCCTGTCCGGGACCGTGGTACGGGTCCTGTCCGAGAATCACGACTTTCACCTGATCAAAGGGCGTAGCATCAAAGGCGTTAAAGATTAATTTTCCCGGAGGATAGACGACGTGCCCCGCCTGTTTTTCTTGCAAAAGGTACTGCTTGATGGCGGCGAAATAAGGCTGCTGAAATTCGTCAGCAAGGGCTTCTTTCCAGGAAGGGTGGATGTTGACGTTGGTGATTTTGTTCATAGTGTTGTTGTTGAGGCGCTGTGCTGGTTGAGGCGTTGAATCGTTGAGTCTGCTCTAAAAAGTGTTTGTCGCGCAGAGGCGCAGAGAACGCAGAGACTCTTTAACGTGTATATCTTTTATCGCAAAGCAAATATGTATATTATTTTTTGTTAATAAAATTCAAGAAATTTGTTTTCTTAGTTTTTAGAGCAAGCTCATCGTTGAATCGTTGAATCGTTGAGTCTGCTCTAAAAAGTGTTTGTCGCGCAGAGGCGCAGAGAACGCAGAGACTCTTTAACGTGTATATCTTTTTTCGCAAAGCAAATATGCATATTATTTTTGTTAATAAAATTCAAGAAATTTGTTTTCTTAGTTTTTAGAGCAAGCTCATCGTTTAATCGTTGAGTCAGCTCTAAAAAGTGTTTGTCGCGCAGAGGCGCAGAGAACGCAGAGACTCTTTAACGTGTATATCTTTTATCGCAAAGCAAATATTAATATTATTTTTATTAAATGTGTCTCAAGTTTTCTGTTTTCCTAGTTTTTAGAGTAGACTCATCGTTTAATTGTTTAGGTGTTGTGTATGTTTTTTAACTTAGGAACTTAAAAATAGGGATAGATGTTTATTTTTTAGGCAGATTTATTTTTTTATTGAAAAAATGATGTAAATTTGCGAATTCATCCGGATTTGTACCCTGATATTCGATATTAGTGGTTCAGAAAATGGTCTCATAGCTCAACTGGATAGAGCAGCTCACTTCTAATGAGCAGGTTTCAGGTTCGAGTCCTGATGGGATCACTTGGACAGTTAACGCCTTGTAAATCAATGATTTATGAGGCGTTTTTTTTGGGTGAATATGACCATCCATCTTTAACTCCAAAAATCTGCCAGTAACACCGCTTGTTTCAAAATAGTTTCTGTCGCCTTCTTCTGCATGTCCGGTGGATAACCATATTTACGCAAGGTTCGTTTTACCATTACCCGCAGTTTTGCCTGCACGCTTTCTTTGATCGTCCAGTCGATGGAGGTATTCTTTCTAACTTTTTCTACCAGTTCGCGGGCAATATCGCGGAGTAAATCATCTCCCAGTACTTTTACAGCACTATCGTTTACTTCGAGGGCATCATAAAAGGCCAGTTCATCATCCGACATATTTAATTCTTCGCCCCGGCGATCTTTGGCTTTGATGTCTTTGGCCAGATCAATCAATTCCTGGATCACTTCGGCGGCAGTCAGGATTTTATTTTGGTAGCGCTTGATGGAACTCTCCAGCATTTCCATCAGGCTGCGACTTTGGATCAGGTTCTTTTTACTACGGACTTTGATTTCGTCGTTGAGGAGTTTTTTCAGCGTTTCCATCGCAATATTTTGGTGGCGCATTCCTTTGATCTCTGCCAAAAATTCGTCGGAGAGAATGGAGATGTCGGGCTTTTTTATTCCGGCGGCATCAAAAATATCTACTACTTTATCAGAAACCAACGCTTCATCAATTACCTGACGAATGGCCGTTTCCATTTCTTCGTCGGTCTTTCCTCTTCCGGTGACGTCGAACCTAATCAGACGGGATTTGACGGCTTGAAAAAATCCTACTTCGTCTTTTGCATCCATCGCTTGTTCGTCCGGAATCGCAATGGCGAAGGCTTGTGATAGTAAACTTACCTGATCAATAAATCGTTTTTTTCCATCCTCTAATCCGAGGATATGCTCTTCGGCGGCTAAAATGATTTGCAGCTTTTCGGAAGTACTGGCCGTGAAGAAGGCTTCGTACAGGAGTTCTCCTTTGGGGGAAATATAGTCCACTTTTGGTTCAGCGGCCATACTCATATATTCTTCAGAATAACCAGACTCGGGCTTTTCGTTAAACAACTGGGAAACGATTTCCAGTTTTTCTAGCATCAAAATGACGGCTTGTCCTTGCGCAATCGCAGGATCCCCTTTTCCACCACTATCAGAATAGAAAGACAGTGCCTTTTTCAAATCGGCGGCAATGCCCAGATAATCGACCACCAGACCCGCTGGTTTGTCTTTATAGACCCGGTTGACCCGCGCAATGGCTTGCATCAGGTTGTGTCCTTTCATCGGTTTGTCAATGTACAGGGTGTGCAAACTCGGTGCGTCAAATCCGGTGAGCCACATATCCCGTACGATGACCAACTTCAACGGATCATGGACATTTCTCATTCGATCGGCCAGATCTCGTCTTTGGGTTTTGGTGGTATGGTGTAACGCTATTTTTTCTCCATCGGAAGAGGCGGCGGTCATCACTACTTTGATCACGCCTTTGTCCAGGTCGGGATGGTGC
>CALLLR010000089.1 GCA_938008185.1 uncultured Saprospiraceae bacterium | reverse complement strand
CGCCGGCCTGAATCGCTTCGATCGTATTCTTGCCTAAAGCTGACTTAGGTACTTCTAACGGTACTTGTGGTAACTGCGCCGTATGTTGCAGTAAAGATTTGACGGCCGTTTTTAAACCTGGCGCAATTGCGACGCCAGCTAATTGACCATTATTCAATACACTGGTAAATGTCAAAGCGGTACCAAAATCCACAATGACGCATTTTTGTTTAAAATAATCGTAAGCTGCCACGGCATTGGCGACGAGGTCTGCGCCAATTTCTATTTTGTTGATTATTTCAATATTCAATTGATCATAAATATCTGCGTTGACAGTAATCAACGGTTGATCGGTTAGCTGATGAAGTGCGGCCGCAATTTTTGCCGTAAGGTCAGGGACAACACTACTGAGAATCATTTGCTTGATATCGGTCGTTTTTACCCGGGCTTCCAAAAATTCAGAAGCAATTCGGTAAGACCAGGTTTGTTGATTCAGTGCATCACTGGAAGGCATTCGCCAAATATGTTTTTGAGTATGGCCCTGATAAATACCCAGAACCGTATCTGTATTTCCACAATCAATCACTAAAATCATTTTATTATCTTTTTTATGGTAAACATTTTTTAGCTTTGAACAACTTCTATTTAGCTCAGCTTTATTACTGTCAACCTTCCTTAAATTATTATTACCAAGTTACCGTAAAAATAAATAACTATGTCGAAAACCCCTTCAGAAACACAGGTCTTTCCTATCACAATGGTCCGCAAGTCTTTTCCTGCACTTTCAAGAATACATAATAATCAGCCACTAATTTATTTGGATGGCCCCGCAGGTTCACAGGTGCCCAAGTCCGTCATTTCTGCGGTTAGTGGATATTACGAAAATTCCAATGCCAACAGCCACGGACATTTTATTACCAGTCAGGAAACAGATCAAGTCATTGATCAAACGAGAGAAAAGATGGCGACTTTTTTAGGAGCTGAAGGACCCGAAACTATTTCTTTTGGTTCCAATATGACCACACTTAATTTTGCCTTATCTCGGGGAATGGGACGTTATTTTCAGTCGGGTGACGAAATTATTATTACGCAATTAGATCATGAATCTAACCGAGGTCCTTGGCTTTCGTTGCGGGAAAAAGGCATCATTATTCGAGAAATACCATTACAGGACAACGGTACGCTGGATTATGACCATTTTGAATCTTTGCTAAATGAAAGAACCAGATTGGTGGCCATTGGCTATTCCTCTAATATTTTAGGGACGGTCAATCAGCTTTCGAAAGTACGAAAAATGACCTACCAATACGGTGCCTGGATGCTGGTGGATGCAGTGCATTATGCGCCGCATTTTTCGCTAGATGTACAGGCATTGGGATGTGATTTTTTACTTTGTTCCGCTTATAAATTTTATGGACCGCACGTTGGATTTTTGTATGCCCGTCTCGGATTACTGGATCAATTGCCGACGAATCGGCTGCGTACGCAATATCAGTATGCACCTCATTCAATTGAAACAGGAACTTTTAATCACGCTGCGCTTGCTGGCGTTTCGGCGGCCATTGATTTTATAGCCACGTTAGGAAAGGGAAATAGTCTGCGGGAAAAACTAGTTAGCGCGATGGAGTCTATTCAGAAAAAAGAATATTATCTGACGGAAAGACTATACGATGGTTTAAAAAAAATAAAACAGCTTGAAATTAAAGGGCCCAGTTTTTATCATAAGCACCGGGCGCCTACCATTTCTTTTTTACACAAAAATAAAACCGCTTCCACCGTCTGTCAAGAGCTGGCGGCACATGGAATCTGTGGCTGGAATGGTCATTTCTACGCCATTCGAGCCGCCGAGATTATGGGCGTTTTAGAATTAGGAGGACTCACCCGGCTGGGCATCAGTATCTACAATACAGAAGAAGAAATTGATCGAACCTTGACGGTGCTGAGTGAGATTTAAATTTTCCTTCCTAATTTACGCAGGAAGGAAGTGTTTGACTAAGCAACGCAAATTAAACAGACGCAGATTTTATTTTTTCTAAAAAGTTGATAATCATTTAATTAAGTTTTTAAGAAAAAATACTTGTTTTTATTATTAAAAAAATATGGTGTTAAATAAAATTTCAAAGCGACTCGAAATAAACATTACTTAAAAGACCAATCATATTTATCGATACCTTTAATCGCCTCCGTCAATAATGCGATGGTAGCCAGAATATCTTTTTTGTGTGCCATCTCAATCGTCTGGTGCATGTTTCGTAAAGGAATAGAAATCGCACCAGCGATAGAACCATTTTTTCCGTAGCGTTGTATTCCAGCCGTATCTGTTCCGCCCGCAGGAAGTACCTCCGGTTGCCATTTAATTTTTTTCTTATCACTGATTTTTTTCAAATAACTGACCATTCGGTAATCGCAGATGGTAGAGCCATCCTTTATTTTAATCGCGGTGCCCATTCCGAGTTTGGTGATTCTTTCGTGACCCTGAGCACTCGGAACATCAAACGCGATGGTCACATCAAGTCCAAAACCATAGTCGGGATTAATGCGGTGAGCTGCGGAAATGGCACCCCTTAACCCTACCTCTTCCTGCACTGTAAATACGGCGTATAAATCGTAAGGGATTTTACGGCCTTTTAATTTTTTAAGCGTTTCCAGTAAAATATAAACGGACAAACGATTGTCCATAGATTTGGAGTTGATACATTCTCCCATCTCAATTAACTCCCGTTCGCGGGTAATTGGATTTCCAATTTCCACGATTTTTTTTACCTCTTTGGCAGGACGCCCCGTATCAATATAATATTCAGAAATAGGAATAGGCTTTCCCCTTTCTTCGGGCGACATCAGGTGAATCGGTTTACAACCCATCACACCAATGATATCCTTGGTGCCGTGAACAATTACCCGTTGGGAAGTGAGTGTCTTGGGATCAAATCCGCCTAGTGGGTGAAAGCGAATAAAACCATCATCGTCAATGTGACTAACCATAAACCCGATTTCATCCATATGCGCAGCGACCATCACTCTTTTGTCTTCGGTCCCTTTTTTAATCGCAATGACGTTACCCATCGCATCAGTATAAACTTCGTCGGCTAGTCCTTTCAGTTCTTTGAGAACTAGTTCGCGGATTTTTTGCTCAAAACCCGGAGCTCCAGGTGTTTCGCAGATTTTTTTTAATAGTTTGATATCAACCATAGAATCGGTAATTTTTTGCAAAGATAGGCTTTAAAAAGATAAAAAGAAATTCAAAATGCTTGGTGGAGGCTATTTTTAACAATTGAAAAGGTAAAAATTTACTATTAGTTGTTTATGATTTAAATAATCAGATAAATTATGGGGATAGTGCAAGACGGCGAAGGAGCTTATTTTTCCCAACAAAGTCCCGGTAATCTTGTTAAGTTTACATTTTCTTTTTTATATAAAAAAAATCAATGACCGCACATATTCTAACGATTGGAGATGAAATTCTGATAGGACAGATTATCGACAGTAATTCTGCCTGGATGGCAGAACAACTCAATTTGCAAGGTATTCTGGTTACGAAAATAGTTTCTATTAGTGATACGGCCGAAGTTATTCGGAAAGCATTAGATGATTCCTTTACGGAAACCAATTTAATCCTGATGACGGGTGGTTTGGGACCGACCAAAGACGATATTACCAAAAAGACGCTGGCGGAGTATTATGGAGTAGGTATGTCTTTTCACGAAGCATCTTTTGAGCGCTTAAGCGAGATGTTTGCCCGTTGGGGAAGATCAACTACGCCCGCCCATCGGGAACAATGTTTTATGCCTGATAATGCTAAAATTTTGACGAATAAGGCTGGGACGGCTCCGGGCATGTGGTTTGACAACGCAGGAAAAGTAGCGGTATCTATGCCTGGTGTTCCTTATGAAATGAAATATCTAATGGAGCAGGAGGTTTTACCATTAATTACCAAAACATTCCCCGGAAAACCGATTACCCACCGAACCATCCTAACGATTGGGGAAGGAGAATCACGGATCGCTCACCGTATTCAGGATATTGAAGACGGATTACCCAATCATATCAAACTAGCCTATCTTCCCAATCTTGGCCAGGTACGATTGCGATTGTCCGCCACTGGAGATAATCTGTTGGAACTAAAAAAAGACCTGAATACACAAGCAACCTTAATTGAGGCTTGCATTCCCGAATTCGTTTTTGGTTATGAGAAAGACACAATTGAAAACGTAATGGGCCAATTATTATTAAAAAATAAAAAAACAATTGCTACAGCCGAGAGTTGTACTGGTGGACTGGTAGCTCACCGCATCACAAGTATTCCCGGAGCTTCGGCCTATTTTGAAGGCAGCATTATTGCTTACAGCTACGCACTTAAAGAAAAATTATTGAATGTGGCACCTGAAATACTGAAAATCTACGGCGCCGTTAGCGAAGAAACAGTCCAGGCAATGCTAAAAGGATTACTGGAAAATCTGGGAACCGATATTGGAGTTGCAATTTCCGGAATTGCCGGACCTGGAGGCGGAACGCCCGAAAAACCCGTTGGAACGATCTGGATTGCCGTTGGTGATAAAAATAAAACAAATACGCTGAAACTACAACTGGGCAAAAGTCGTTCAAATAATATTAAATACACCGCCACGAAAGCCCTGGATATGGTTCGTCGATTTCTACTGGAAAATAGCTGAAATGAGTTAATTCGGGCGTCTTATAAATAATATTATTATTTGTTTATTTTTGTGGTGAAAATTGAACCAAATTAATTAAGATCAAATTATAGTACAATGGCTAAGGTAGAACTGGTAATGCCCAAAATGGGAGAAAGTATTATGGAAGCCACCATACTCAAATGGCATAAGCAAGTAGGTGACCAGGTAGAAATGGACGAAACCATTCTGGAAATTGCCACCGACAAGGTAGATACCGAGATTCCCGCCCCCGCCGCTGGAACAGTTCTGGAAATTTTACATCAGGTAGATGAGGTAGTAGAGATTGGAAAAGTCATCGCTATCATCAGTACTGATGCTACCGCTGATAAAGCTTCTTCTCCTACTGTTGAAGAAACGCCCTCAGCACCCAGTAACCAGACGGCTAAAACTACGACTCCAGCGACCACTTCTAAGGAAACATCCGTAGAAACAGTAAGGACTAATAATGGAACCCGTTTTTATTCACCTTTAGTGAAAAATATTGCAAAGGAAGAAAATGTGGCCCTTGCTGAACTTGAAAATATCAGCGGTTCAGGTAAGGATGGACGAGTAACCAAAAAAGATATGTTAGAATATTTGGAAAATCGTCAGCCGTCATCTACTCAACAGTCGGTCGCGCCGGCTAGTATCAGTGCACCCAAAGTATATAGCAACGGTGTGGCTAGTGGAAGTGATACGGAGATCATTGAAATGGATCGGATGCGTAGATTGATCGCTGATCATATGGTCAATAGTAAGCATACTTCTCCCCACGTAACGTCTTTTGTAGAAGCAGATGTAACTAATATGGTAAATTGGCGTAATCGGGTAAAAGGGCCCTTCCAAAAAAAGCATGGTGAAAAGATTACATTCACTCCGATTTTTGTGGAAGCAGTTGCAAAAGCGATTAGTGATTATCCAATGATTAACGTATCCGTAAATGGAAATCAGATTATTCGTAAAAAATCAATTAATATTGGAATGGCTACGGCTCTTCCTTCGGGTAATTTGATTGTTCCAGTAATCAAAAATGCCAATCGGCTCAATTTACTGGGACTTGCCCAATCGGTAAACGATCTGGCTGGCCGGGCCCGAAATAATAAACTTAAGCCAGAAGATGTGCAGGATGGAACTTTTACGTTGACCAATGTAGGAACTTTTGGCAACGTAATGGGAACTCCGATTATCAATCAGCCACAGGTGGCAATCATGGCTGCGGGCGCTATTCGCAAAAAACCAGCAGTAATGGAAACTGAATACGGCGATGTAATCGCCATTCGACAAATGATGTTTCTATCGTTATCCTACGATCATCGGGTAGTAGATGGATTCTTAGGTGGTTCTTTTTTACGCAAGGTAGCAGATTATCTAGAGGCATTTGACGATCAACAAACCGTATAGATCTGCTAAAAAAAACGCCCTTACTCAACCGTGATTTTATGAAAAGTAAAATATTTTTTTTATTTGTTGTTTTTTTGTTTAGTGTGTTGCCTGCACAGTCGCAGAAGTCTGCAAAAAAATTAAAAGCGTCAGCCGAAAATTATTATAAAAGAGATAAGTACGCGGAAGCTTATAATCTTTTCTCTAAATATACACGTCTAAAAAGTCCGGATGCTGGTACAATGCTAAAGATGGGAATTTCTGCCTATCATGCTAATCGATTACCAGAAGCGATTCGGTATTTTGAATCAATAATTAGTACTGAAAAAAAGCCTGATCAGTCGGTATACTATGCGCTTGCTCGTGCTTATCACCAACAGCGAAAATATAAAGAGGCTATTCGTCAATATAAAAAATACCTAGAAAATACTAAGTTTGACGACCGTCGTCGGGAGCACGTAAAAGATAATATTTTACGTTGTGCCAGCGGAATCAATTTATCTTATGTAGATGAAAAGGCAGTAGTAGAAAATATGGGTACGAAGGTAAATTCTAAGGCCAACGATTTTGGACCTGTTTTGAGCCCAAATTATAATAATAAACTTTATTTTTCTTCTAATCGAAAAGAAAGCATTGGAGGTAAGCGAAACGCTCAAGGGTACCCAGACGAACAATACGGGGACTACAGTACAGATATTTATTCTACCATCATTATCAACGGTGAATGGAATTCTACCACGCCATTGCCAAGCTTAATAAACAGCGTACGCAACGAGGTATTATTAGACTTTAATGATGATGGTCAGGTAATGTATTATTATAAAGGATTGAAAATGAGCGGCGGGGAAGCGCTGGTTGATTCTTTTAGTAGAGAAGAAAAAAATGAACTATATGCCCCTAAAATGGATACTCCCATGGTTGCCGAAAAGGGAGACGAATCACCTTATTTCTTCAATGACTCTACCATGCTTTTTAGTAGCAACCGCGAAGGAGGTGTAGGAGGAAAAGATATCTACGTGAGTACACGTACCAACGGATACTGGACTGTTCCTAAAAATCTTGGAACCAGCATTAATAGTCACTATGATGAGGTAAGCCCGTTTTTATCAATGGACGGAAGAACGCTGTACTTTAGTAGCAATCGTCCGGAAAGTATTGGTGGCATGGATATTTACCGAGCTCGTTACAACGACGGAAAGCAAGGATGGGAAGACCCAGAAAACATGATCTGGCCCGTTAACTCACCAGCCAATGAGCGGGATTTTCGGTTGTCACCTAATGGTCTGGAAGGTTATTTTACTTCGGATCGAAAATCTGGCAATGGTGGTTTTGATCTCTTTACTGCTTATTTTAAAAGTCAACTGTACGAACAGTCTGTTACCTCCAATCCACTAGTATTTACCTTGGTACCAGCCTATCGTCAACAACAGCAAACTACGGGAGTCGTATTCGAATCTTCTGAAGGTGTTCCAACTAAGTCTTATCCTTCTACGGTAAATTTTCCTGAATCGGCCACTAAAGTAGTCGAGGTAAACCCAATAAATTATCGTGACGACGACGATATTTTAAGCACTGATAATCTGGAAAAAATTAATGAAGTGGTCCGGATTATGAATGAATATCCACAACTTAAAGTCATGTTGACGGCACACTCGGACGGAAGTGACCCCGTAGAATTTGATTTGTTTTTCTCAATCAAACGGGCAGAAAAGGTAGCGGCCTATCTACAGCAAAAAGGTATCAATGCTACCAATATCTACCTTAAAGGGATGGGGGCTGTAAACCCTTCTGCAATGCAACAAACGGAAACTGGTCCAAGTATGATGGCCAAAAAGATAAACAAGAGAATTGATTTTGAGATATTTAACGCGGCTGGACTTCCCTTACAAATCGTTAATAACGGTCCTGTAGTTAGTAAATTTCTAGAAGATCAGCGCGGGATTATGTACAATCAGGCGGTCAAGGGGTTGTCTTATAGAGTACAGATTGGTTCTCTGGCACAACGTTATAAAGGGTCAATTCTGCTCGAATATCGACAACCACTCATCGAATCGATTTTTAACGACAAAAATTATAAATACACCGTAGGATTGTTTCAAAACTTTTACGGAGCAGAGCAACTTCGTAAAGAGTTGGTAGCCAGAGGTTTAAACGACGCATTTGTGGTTCCATACATTAATGGAGTAAGAGCAACTTTAGATGATTCTAAAATATACGCCGCTGCATATCCTGATTTACTGAATTTTCTGGCACAAACCAAACAAGATTAGTTACCTTTGGGGTTTTTCTCAACAGAATGATACTAATGAAAAAAATTGCATTCCTAAAAGAAAGTCTCAAGAATTTAAAAACTGTTGGTACAGTAACTCGTAGTTCCAAATATGCTTGTAAAGCAATGATCGCGCCGGTAAACTTTGGGGATGCGGAAGTAATCGTCGAATTAGGCGCGGGTGATGGCGTGATTACGGAACATATCATTAAAGCGATGAAGCCCGGCGCTATTTTACTTTCTTTTGAAGTTAACCCTCGATTTTGTGAAAAGATAAGAGAAATCAAGGATCCTCGGTTACACGTAATTGAAGATTCTGCGGAGCATCTTGAAAAATACTTGAAAAAACACAACCTGAAAGAGATCGACTATGTCATTTCGGCGATTCCTTTTGTGTCTTTGCCCGATGAACTGGGTTACTCAATTGTGGGCGAATGCAGAAAACATCTGAAAGAAGGTGGTCTTTTTATTCAAATCCATTATTCATTACTAGCTAAAAAGATTTACCAAAAAGTATTTGGTAACGTAAAAGTTAATTTTGAACCACTTAATATTCCTCCTGCTTTCGTTTTGATTAGTAGTAAAAAGTCTGCGTAAAAATGGCGGAAGACATCTTTGATTCTGAAGACCAACGGAACTATTGGTCTACCCGGTACGACGAAGCACGTACGGGGTGGGACATCGGTTACCCATCTAGGCCACTCAAAACTTATATTGATCAATTAACGGATAAAAATATTAGGGTTTTGATTCCTGGTGCGGGGAATGCCTATGAAGCCGCGTATTTATTTGAAAAAGGGTTTTCAAATACGGTAATTTTAGATATCTCGTCAATCCCACTGGAAGGTTTTAAAAAGCGCCTTCCTACCTTTCCGAAAGCACAACTCATCAACGAAAATTTTTTCTCCTACCAAGGGCAGTTTGACCTGATTATCGAACAAACCTTTTTCTGTTCGATACCACCGCTGCCCGCTAACCGGAAAGCCTACGCATTACAAATGTCTAAACTGCTAGAGCCTGGTGGTAAATTGGTCGGACTTTGGTTTGATATTCCACTGACCGGAGATTTGGAAAAAAGACCTTTTGGCGGAACGAAAGAAGAATACTTGACCTATTTTGAACCGCATTTTTCCGTAAAGACTTTTGTAAAAGCCCACAATTCTATTCCTCCCCGTGCGGGAAATGAGCTCTTCGGAATTTTTATAAAAAAGAACTAGAACATCGAAGTCGCCTGATACAATTCGTGCGTCTCATTCTGGCCGAGCGCATACGTAAATCCCGGCTGTAAACTATACGCCCCGTAAGCCCCGTCTTTTCTAAGCGCGATAAATCCAACTTGTAAATCACTGATGTCCTTGTGCTTGTCTTTTATCCGTAGGCACACCGATCGGCACGCCTCCTCGGGACTTTGTCCGTGACGCATCGCTTCGACGACCATGGCACTTCCGGCCGTTCTAATAACGGCCTCTCCCAATCCGGTTGCGGCGGCGGCTCCCACTTCGTCGTCCACAAAAAGTCCAGCAGCGATCAACGGAGAATCGCCGACTCTGCCGTGCATTTTCCAGGCGGCTCCGCTGGTAGTACAAGCGCCCGCCAGATGACCATTCGCATCCAATGCCAGCGTGCTAATGGTATCGTGATTTTCGATGTTGATTTTTGGTTTATAAACACCAGTTTTTAGCCATTCTTCGTATTTTTTTCTGGAAGCTTCCGTCAGCAGATTTTCTTCTTTGAATCCCATTTCGAGGGCAAATTGTTTGGCGCCCGATCCGACGATCATGATGTGCGGTGTTTTTTCCATCACCTTACGCGCCACGGCAATTGGATTTTTAATATCCTGTAAAAAGGCTACTGAACCACACTGGCCGTCGCCTTTCATAATACACGCATCGAGTGTTACATTCCCCTCCCGATCCGGAAATCCACCCAGTCCTACGGTCTGTACTGTGGGATCATTTTCGACGACGATCACGCCTTTTTCGACGGCATCAAGTGCGCTGCCTTTATTTTTTAGAATATTGAGTCCGACTTTATTAGCGGCCATTCCGTGATCCCAGGTAGAAATGATAACGGGATGAGTAACATTGGCTATCGGAGTACTTTTTCCCTGACAACGGTAAGCCGTACCGGTGGCTAAAACACTCAGGCCGAGAGAAGTGGTTTTGAGGAAGGTTCTTCGTTTTTGTAGCATGAGTTGGTGTGATTTTAAAAGAACTTTATTTTCTGAAAAGATTTAAAATAGAGAGCCCTGGATGGCAAAGCTCACGGGATTTTCGAGTTCCAATAATTTTCGTTTCATTTCCAGGCCATAATAATAGCCTTGTAGTTTTCCGCTTTTGGCAATGACCCGATGACAAGGAATGACTATGGGAATAGGGTTATTGCGGTTCGCTTGCCCTACGGCCCTCATTTTGTTCGCATCACCTAAACTGTTGGCAATAGCAGAATAGCTGGTCGTGTGACCATAGGGAATAGTAATCAACTCCTGCCAGACTTCTTGATGAAAATCGGGTGCGTCACCGAAATTTAGTTTAAGGTCAAATTCTTTTCGGCGACCATTAAAATACTGGGTAAGTTGCCGAACCGCTTTTTTTAGCGGAGTCGGTACTACCTGTTCGGGCAGTACTTTTTTGGGCGTCAGTTGAATAGACTGAATCCCTTTTTCGTCTCCGGTGATTTTAAAAATTCCAAAAGAGGAAGAACAATACGCTACGGGAAGGTCTACCATCGGTCAAATTTTTTAAAGCTTTTGGCTGTTTGCTATTAGCTATTTGCTTCTCTATATCGTATGTCTTCAATCGCGATAAAGGGAAGCAAATAGCTAACCGCCAATAGCAAATAGCTTTTTTAATGTCTTTCTTTTAAGACCGCTATGACGTCTTCTAGTTCAAAATCTTTGGCGGTCAATAATACCAGGTAATGATACAGCAAATCTGCCGCTTCTCCAAGAAAAAGGTCGCGATTATCGTCTTTGGCTTCGATGACCAGTTCAACGGCCTCTTCTCCCACTTTTTGGGCTACCTTGTTAATACCCTTTGCGAAAAGACTGGAAGTGTAGGAAGAGTCGGTAGGAGATTTTTTTCGATTTTGGATAATAGATTCCAGATGTTTAAGAAAATTAGTATCTATATTTTTTTCGTTAAAACAAGTCTCCTGCCCGGTATGACAAACCGGGCCAAGCGGTTTAGCGGCGATTAATAAGGTGTCCTGATCGCAATCTTTTTTGATATCAATAATCTCCAGAAAATTACCGGATGATTCTCCCTTGGTCCACAGGCGCTCTTTAGTACGACTGTAAAAACATACTCTTTTTTCTGCTTTGGTTTTTTCGAAAGCGGCTTCGTTCATATAACCGAGCATTAATACTTTACCCGTCTGGTGATCCTGAATGATTGCAGGAATGAGACCATTTCCTTTTTCAAAATCTAAATCGGTTGACAATATATTATTCATAATTATTTTCATTATTGTTATTTATATTTTATCTTTAAGTTATTAATTGTTAAACTTAAAATATTTCTTATGGAAACTTCTAATCCACTTGACGATAATTTTACAACTAACGGCGTAAATCTTACCGAAGAAATCAAATCCTACCTTTACGAAAGCGCAAAATGGGGTAAATTTCTGAGTATCGTAGGTTTTGTTTCTATCGGATTGATCGTCATTTTTATGCTGATTATGATATTTGCCGGAGGAGCAGCAATGCTGTCTGGTCTTGGTGAATCTGCAGTCTTTGCAGGTTTGGGTATGGGATTCATAGTTATATTTTACGGATTGATGATTGCCATGTATTTTTTTCCTACTCTTTTTCTTTACCGGTTTTCCACCAAAATGAAAATTGCGCTGGATGCTAATGACCAGCAATCGCTGTCCGAATCTTTTAAGAATATGAAATCTGTTCTTAAATTCTGGGGCATATTTACAGCCATTATTATAGGGTTTTACGCTGTTGGAATATTAGCCTCTCTGGCAATGGGTGGCTTAGGAATGTTTATGTAAATCCTAAAGACGCACCGGAATTCGTTGATCCGCCAAATATTTTTTCAGATCACTGATTTCTATTTCTTTAAAATGAAAAATACTTGCTGCTAATCCTGCATCCGCTTTGCCATGCGTGAATACGTCGCGGAAATGTTCCATACTACCCGCCCCACCCGAAGCAATTACCGGAATACTTACTTGCTCGGCAACCGCTGCCAGAGCTTCACAAGCAAATCCAGCTTTAGTGCCATCGTTATTCATGGAGGTAAATAGAATCTCCCCTGCACCGCGATTTTCACTTTCTTTTATCCAATCCAAAAGTCGGTGTTCCGTAGCAACCCTGCCTCCGTTGAGGTGTACCAGCCACTCTCCGTTTACTTCTTTGGCATCCACTGCGACCACCACAAATTGTGACCCGAATTGATCTGCCAGCTGGGTAATCAATTCCGGATTTCGTACTGCTGCCGAATTAACCGAAATCTTGTCTGCTCCTGCATTGAGTAGTACATCCGCATCAGCCACTGATCTGATTCCGCCACCAATTGTAAACGGAATATTCAAATGCTTTGCAATTTTCCTAGCCAACTCCGCCAAGGTCTTCCGCTTTTCGTGCGTTGCCGTAATATCTAAAAAGACCAGTTCATCCGCTCCTTCGGCCACGTACCGACAACCCAACTCTACCGGATCGCCAGCATCCCGCAATTGCTCAAAATTCACGCCCTTCACCGTTCGGCCATCCTTAATATCCAGACAAGGAATAATTCTTTTTGCTAACATATTTTTGCTGTTAAAATGTTGAGTTGTTGAATCGTTGAATTGAAGACTTCACGTGGAGTCAAAAGGTGTAATTTTTAATGAATAAATAATACAATCCGCACGTCCGCACAATTTATCTCGGCTACAAACTGAAGTCAAAAAATCTGCAAATCCTTTAATTGAATCCGACCCTCGTAAATGGCCTTTCCTACAATCGCTCCGTAGCAACCAACCTCGGCCAAACGCTCCAAATCGGCCAGGTCGGATACGCCACCGCTGGCAATAATTTTTAATTCCGAAAAACGATTAATCATTTCTTTATATAATTCAGTCGCTGCTCCTTCCAGCATTCCATCTTTGGCGATATCGGTACAAATAACGGTTTGAATTCCCTTCTTTTGGTAACCGTCTACAAAGTCGAATAAGCCCAGTTTACTCGTTTCTTCCCAACCGTGCACGGCAATTTTACAATCCTTAACATCCGCGCCTAAAATTATTTTTTCACCACCGTATCTTTTGATCCAGTTTGTAAAAGTTTCTGCTCCTTTTACTGCGATAGTTCCACCGGTAATCTGATTTGCTCCACTTTCAAAAGCGATGTAAACATCTTTGTCAGACTTTAATCCACCGCCAAAGTCAACTGTCAACGAAGTCTTGCTGGCAATCTTTTCCAGCACTTTATAATTGACAATCTGACTCGCCCTGGCACCATCAAGATCGACCAAATGCAGATGCCTGATGCCCGCATCTTCGAACGCTTTGGCTACTTCGAGCGGGTGTTCGTTATAGACTTTTTTCTGGTTGTAATCGCCTTGCGTTAGGCGTACACATTTCCCATCAATAATATCAATCGCCGGAATAATAAGCATCTTATAGGTTTATAAATTCTTTTAAAATAAGCTCGCCTACGTCACCCGATTTTTCCGGATGAAATTGCGTCGCATAAAAATTATCTTTCTTTAACGCGGCACTAAATGGTAAAATATAATTACAGGTGGCCGTGGTGTATACCCCGTTTTCAACGTAATAACTGTGCACAAAATAAGCATAATCACCGGGTTTGTTTTTTTCAAGTAAAGGCGCATTTTTTTCGAATAGTACTTTATTCCAACCTACGTGTGGAATTTTTTGATCCCGGGTAGTGGCCACAAATTTCTTTACTTTTAAAGGAATAATATTCAGACAGCCGGTATCCCCTTCTTCAGAATGTTCACAAAGCAATTGCATACCCAGGCAGATTCCCAACGTAGGCTGTTTTAAATTATAAATAGTATCCGCCAATCCAGTTTTACGTAAATAAGTCATCGTATTTTTAGCCTCACCCACGCCAGGAAAAATGACTTTATCCGCTGCTTTTATTTTTTCAAGGCCACTAGTCAACTCCGCTGTGACACCAAGTCGCTTCAGTGCAAAAAGAACCGATCTTACGTTTCCAGCATTGTAGTCAATAATTACAATTTTCATATTTTTAATTTTAAGTAGCTATTTGCGTTCTTTAATCACGTTCGACGGAAGCGAATAGCCAATAGCGATTTCACAAAATTCCTTTCGTCGATGGTAAGCGCATGTTTTGAATGTCCCGTTTTACGGCAATCTTGATAGATTTGGCGAAAGCCTTAAAAATAGCTTCGATTTTGTGGTGCTCGTTGGTGCCTTCTGCTTTAACATTCAGATTGGCCAGCGCCGTATCGGAAAATGATTTAAAAAAATGATAAAACATCTCCGTTGGCATATCTCCAATTTTTTCCCTTTTGAAATTTGCTTCCCACATCAGCCAGGGACGACCGCCAAAATCCAGCGCCACCTGTGCCAGACAATCATCCATCGGTAGCGAAAAACCATAGCGCTCAATGCCCATTTTATCACCCAATGCTTGTCGGTAGGCACTACCAAGTGCCAACGCCGTATCTTCGATCGTATGGTGCTCATCAATGTGTAAATCGCCTTTGACTTTGACGGTCAGATCACAACCAGAATGGCGCGCCAACTGATCGAGCATATGATCAAAGAATCCCAGCCCGGTTTCGTTTTTAGCCTGACCAGTTCCGTCGAGGTTAAGCTCAATTTCAATCGTGGTTTCTTTGGTGGTTCTCTGGACTATGGCCGTGCGGGCGGGTAGTTTTAGAAATTGATAAATTGCTTCCCAGCTTTGGGTGGTTAATGCAATGGTTTTATCCAGTTCTTGTTTTTTAGTAGAAAGTTCTTCGTCTCCCAGCCCGGTATTCTGCGAAATAAAAATTCCTTGGGCGCCCAGGTTTTTAGCAAGCTCCATATCGGTCAATCGGTCACCTAAAACAAAGGAATTTTCCAGATCATAATCTCCTTCGATGTATTCCGTTAAGAGGCCGGTACGCGGCTTACGGGTTGGTGCCATGTCGGCAGGAAAACTCCGGTCAATATGCACCGCTGCGAACTCAATCCCTTCGTTGGTAAAAGCTTGCATCATTTTATTATGGGCTGGCCAGAAGGTGTCTTCCGGAAAGCTATCCGTGCCGAGACCATCCTGATTAGTAACCATCACTAGTTCATAATCGAGTTCTTTTACGATTCGGGAGAGGTGCTGAAAGACACCGGGGTAAAACTCCAGTTTTTCTAAAGAATCGAGTTGATAATCTACGGGTGGCTCGATGACCAGGGTGCCGTCGCGGTCGATAAATAATACTTTTTTCATAGGGAGAAATCAGTTTTGTAATCTTTTAAGGCGGTGATCAGTCGTTCATTTTCAGCGGGTGTACCAACGGTAAAACGCAAGCAACCGGCGCATCCAATTACGGTAGACCGATCACGTACAATGATATTGTTTTTTAATAGGTAATTGTAAATGACTCGTGGTTCATCCATCTGTACCAGTAAAAAATTAGCATCAGACGGATAGACTTTTTTAGTGAAATTTAGGGTAGCGAAAGCTTGCTCCAAAAATGTTCTTTGTTGTAAAACGGACTGTACATTGGCCTCTTTCTCTTTTACATTAGCCAATGCTTTTAAGGCCGCGGATTGGGTTAATTGATTGATGTTATAAGGCGGTTTTACTTTGTTTAAAAGCTGAATAATTTCCGGATGAGCAAAGGCCATCCCCAGACGAATTCCTGCTAAGCCCCACGCTTTAGAAAAAGTTTGTAAAACGACCAGACGAGGGTATTTTGTGAGCAATTTTGTGCAGCTGTCTTGTTCTGAAAAATCAATGTAGGCTTCGTCTACCACCAGAATTCCCGTAAAATTATTGAGTAATGCGGTAATCTGCTCCAGCGGAATATCATTTCCGGTTGGATTATTTGGACTACAAATAAAGAGAATTTTAGAACGATCGTCGACGCGTTTGAGGACCTCTTTTGTATTTATTTTAAAATCAGTAGTTAACGGAATGGTGACAATGTTAATATCAGACAATGCCGCCGAAACCTTATACATTCCGTAAGTCGGTGGTAGCGTAATGATTTCGTCTTTGCCCGACTCACAAAATATTCTGATCAATAAATCAATCGCTTCGTCACTGCCATTTCCTAAAAATATCTGCTCCGAATTTACTTGTTTTTCAAGAGCAATTTTTTCTTTCAATTCCTTTTGTAACGGATCCGGATAACGATTCAGTCCAGTATCAAATGGATTTTCGTTTGCATCCAAAAACACCTCCGCTACTCCTGTAAATTCACTCCGAGCCGAAGCATAAGCCGTCATCGCCAAAATATTTTTTCTTACTAAATTTCTTACTAAATCCATCTTAATTATTTGCAAGTTATATCGTAAACCTATTATTCATTACCAAATTATTAACTGTCCATTACCTCTCCGTTCATTAAAAACCTCAACCTCACACTCACTGCTTCCTTATGCGCTAGTAATTGTTCCGCTTCCGCCATCAGTTCTACCGTTTTACCAATATTCTGTAAACCCGTTGCGCTCAACTTTTGAAACGTAATTTTTTTCACAAACGCATCCAGGTTCAGGCCGCTGTAACTACGGGCGTAGCCGTTAGTTGGCAAGGTATGATTCGTACCACTCGCGTAATCACCCACGGACTCCGGCGTATAGTTTCCCATAAAAACAGAACCTGCGTTGTTGACCTTTTTGGCAAAATCTTCTACTTCTTCGACAGCAAGAATTAAATGTTCCGGTGCGTATTGATTAACAATATCCAACGCAGTCTCCCGATTTTCTAAAATTAAAATCGGACTATTTTCAAGTGCTTTTTCTGCGATTTTCCGGCGTGGTAATTTTGTGAGTTGTACTTCAATTTCTGATAATACGGTCTTTGTGAAATTCAGGTCAAAAGCGACTAATACAACCTGACTATCGACGCCGTGTTCTGCCTGGGATAGAAGATCTGCGGCTACAAAACTGGCCTTTGCGGTATGATCTGCCACAACCATTAGTTCTGAAGGACCGGCAGGCATATCAATCGCCGTTCCTTGTTGACTAACCAGTTGCTTGGCGGCCGTCACGTATTGGTTACCGGGCCCATAAATTTTGTAAACAGCAGGAATTGTTTTTGTACCGTAAGCCATTGCTGCGATCGC
>CALLLR010000088.1 GCA_938008185.1 uncultured Saprospiraceae bacterium | reverse complement strand
TGGGTATCGCCTTTATGTCTCTGATGGGAATTGATCCTTCGGCTTTAATGGCTGGAAAGTAATATCGGTGTAAAAGTTCTTTGGTCTCTTATTTGTTCCTTAGAATATTTAAACCGAAACGAAAAAACATTGTTAGTAAGTTGTTGAAGTGTTAGATTAATCGAATTTCAATTCAACAGCTAAACAACTCAACGATTCAACAAAATTATACATATGATACTTTTATTTGATTTTGGATTGATCATCGCCGCGGTAGCCATCTTTACGTTGGTAATATTAGCGTTGTCTTTTATGTTGATCTACGCTCGTAAGCAGTTGATTCCACAGGGTGATGTAAAAATTATCGTAAATGGAGATACGGATAATCCTATGCTGGTAAAGCCAGGGGTAAATCTGTTGACTGCTTTATCTGAAAAAAATATTTTCTTACCTTCCGCCTGTGGAGGTGGAGGAACTTGTGCGATGTGCGAATGTCACATTGACGCGGGTGGAGGAGATGTATTACCTACAGAATTGAATCACCTTACCCGTAGAGAAGTAGCGGAGAATAAGCGTCTGGCTTGTCAGGTAAAAGTTCGTTCTGATATGGACATTCGGATTCCGGAAGAAATATTTGGAATCAAAAAATGGGATTGTCGGGTTAAGTCTAACGATGGTGTCGCAACGTTCATTAAAGAGTTTGTGGTACAATTACCGGAAGGAGAAACGCTTGATTTCGAATCGGGTGGATATGTACAAATTGATGTACCGAAGATTACCTGCTATTTCAAAGGAATGGATATTGAAGAAGAGTACCGGGAAGACTGGGATAAATTCAATATGTGGGATTTAGTAATGGTAAATGACGAACCACAGTTCCGTGCTTACTCAATGGCCAACCACCCTGCAGAAGGGAATATCGTGATGCTGAATATCCGGATCGCTACACCGCCCTGGGATCGTAAAACCAACGCTTTCTTACCGGTGAATCCGGGCGTTTGTTCGTCTTATGTGTTTACCCGTAATCCTGGCGACCGGGTTACGATCTCTGGTCCTTACGGTGAGTTCTTTATCAAACCAACCAAAAAGGAAATGGTATACATCGGTGGTGGAGCAGGAATGGCCCCTTTACGGTCGCATATTTTCCACCTTTTCCATACCCTGAAAACCAGAGACCGTAAAGTATCTTACTGGTACGGTGGACGTTCTTTAAGAGAATTATTTTACACCGAGGATTTCCGTAACATCGAAAAGGAATACGATAATTTCCAATATAATATCGCTCTTTCTGACGCCATGGAATCGGATAACTGGGACGGATATACTGGATATATTCACCAGGTATTACTCGATAATTATTTAAAAGATCATCCGGAGCCGGAAGAAATTGAATACTACTTATGTGGGCCTCCATTGATGTTATCCGCCGTTATGAAGATGCTGGATGACTTGGGTGTACCCGAAGAGAATATCGCGTTTGATGATTTTGGTAGTTAATACTAAAATGCTTAATCGTAAAAATGCCGAAGGATCGAAAGATGCTTCGGCATTTTTTTGGGACGGACGTTGGGGCTTTTATTTATTTGTGTATATTTTCTCTGTAGTCTTATCTTAAATATTTATTATGAAAATTCTTTACTTATTTACTTTTCTATTAGGGAGCTTATCCCTTTCCGCCCAGCAGTGGCAAACGGAATTGCCGTATACGAGTGTTTGTCCTGAATGTGAAATTAGAGATTTTATCACGACGAATGACAATGGATTTTTAGTGCTGCTGACTACTCTTGACGAAGAAGAGGAAGATTTCTTAAAAATAGTGCATACGATGATAAAATATGACTCATTAGGTAGTTTAAAATGGGAAAAGAATTATGATTTTGGGGCGATTGGTCCGTGGGGATCTTCTGACGGAGGCGGGGCTACGCCTACCAAGGTAATTCAATTAGAAAATAGTAATTATATGATGACGGGTGGGTTTAGAGATATAGATACTACTTTTGCTTATATATTAATTACAGATTCTATAGGTGATAGTGTTTCATTTTTTCATTCTCCCAGTAATTTTGATTTACAGTATGTCAACGAAGAGATTTTTGTTCGTAGACTTGATGATTCTAATTTATCAATTGCAACTAAATTGAACAATACGGGCGTAGTGATAGAAGAAGCGGATTTAGAAGAAGGAGTTGTAGCTAAATTTTTAGTTAGTAAAAATCAAAGTATATATGCCTATCGTGAATTAAATCCAACGTCTTATAAAAAGTATAACCAAGTTGGAGAATTACTTTATGAAATTCTTACACCTGATCGTGCTACTCATTTAATAGAAAATGAAATAGGAGGAATAACAGCTTATTCATCGGATTTGATCAAAATGGATTCCAATCTTAATATAATGTGGCAATATAGCCACGAAGAAATATATCCGGGTATACCAGATGATGGCCATGACGGGACGGATATTATCCAGACTGTCGATGGAGGATGTATAATTACAGGTTATATTATCGATGAGTTTTTCAGTGGCGTATTTATGAGTAAATATGACACGGAAGGAGACCGATTATGGGGAGGCCTTTATCCGCTAGACGCTCGTAAGCGTCCGACCTCCCCCGTTCCCTATTAAATCACTGATTGACTATCTTTGTCAATTTTTTCAGGGTGGAAGTTTTATTTTTCGGCCACGTATCCAGGTACCAAGGTGTGAAGTTGAGACAACTTAGTTTCCTTAAT
>CALLLR010000087.1 GCA_938008185.1 uncultured Saprospiraceae bacterium | reverse complement strand
CAGTCCACCCAGTTTATCACCTAAAGCATTTTTAGCCAAATCGCCCAGTCCACCACCGAGTCCTAATTTACTCATCAGGTCGTCCTGAGTAACTTCACCGCTGTCACCTTTTAGTTGACCAGTAATTCCGCTGATCATGCTATTCATTCCGGTACCGGCAACCATACCCGCTACACTATCTGGAACGCCTAATTTGGACATTACACCCGCCGCAAATTTCGCTTTGATGGCCGCAAAGATAGGATTACCCGTCAAGCCGCTTCCGCTGCTGTTGAACATTCCTAAAATACCATTCATATTACCGCCCGTTACTTGCTCCATCAACCCGGATTGTAGACTCTCTTGTGCTACTGGTAAAATGGACTTCGCCTGCTCAGCGTTGATTCCTGTCTTTTCGGTAAGTTCGCTAATTACGTTTCCGCCAACGGCGCTCATTAATTGATCTAACATATCTATTGATGTTTTTTATGGTGAAAAATAAAATTTCCTTGATTGTGATGTATTGATTGAATGTTAAGGAAAATGTTCGTCAGGATTTCCGCTATTTTGATCTATTTTGGAAATTTGAACAAACGTCGTGTTAACATACCGTTCATACCCTATTTATACGAAAAATTGGGATCAGAAGTCACAAAGTACATATTTTTTTTAACTATATGAGAGCTTTAAAAGCTTATTTTACGAAAAAAAAAGGATATACGACCATTGAAAATAGGAAAAATCAAAAGTCACCAAAAACCATCCAGTTCAAGATTAATTTTTTGTAAAGAATTCTTTACCACACTATTAATTATTTCTTGGGTCTTCCTGTATTTTTTACAATAACTTAAAGCTCCACATTAGTGATTAAGCTAAATCACTTCTAACTTTGCGGAGAAGTTCTGAACTTCGATTAAATTGATCACTAAAAAATAAGTCATTATGATTACCAAACTCTACACATTTTTATTTTTTACTTTTTTAAGCATCAGCAGTTTTGCGCAAATAACGATTACGGATAGTGATTTGCAAGGAGGACAAACCTACACCTGGACAAGTGATAACGAGTATTTATTAGATGGTTATGTTTATCTGGAAGCAGGTGGGGTATTGAATATTGAGCCGGGAACGGTGGTGCGAGGAAAGGTGACTGGTTCAAACGGAGATGCTACTACCGCATTGATCATTGCTCGTGATGCGCAAATTAACGCAGTTGGAACCGCAGATGATCCAATTATTTTCACTGGAGAGTTTGACGATTTATCCATTACCCTTGATTTTACGGCGACTGATAACAAAACCTGGGGAGGATTGATCATACTAGGAAACGGTCCCGTTGGTGAAGACGGAGGCGAAGAGGCCATTGAAGGGATTACCTCTGAAAATGAACCAAGAGTGCTTTATGGTGGAAATGACGCTAGCGATAATTCCGGGACGCTTAAGTATGTTTCTATCCGACACGGAGGAAATACCATCGCTGCGGATAATGAAATCAACGGATTGACTTTAGGAGGTGTGGGGAACGGTACTGAAATTGACTACATCGAGGTCTTTGCGAATTCTGATGATGGTATTGAAATTTTTGGTGGAACGGTAAATATTACCCACGCGGCGGTTGCTTTTCAGGGAGACGATGCTTTTGATGTAGACGAATCATGGGATGGATACATTCAGTACGCTTTTTCGGTTCAGCAGGATATATCTGGTGAAATTGGAGACAACGCCGTAGAATACGATGGTTCCGAACGAGTAGATTTACAACCCAAAACAGTAGGACGAATTTACAACGGAACGTTTATCGGTTCCGGTGTCGGAGCAGGAACCAGTAATGGTTTGCGCTTAAAGCAAGATGGTGCGGTTCAAATGTGGAATTGTGTCTGGACGGAAATGCAAGGTGGTGTATTCCGAGTACAGGATTCTTCAATCGATCGCTTAATTGCGGGAGAAACGGTTTTTGCCAACAATATTGCTTTTGATTACGGTAGCTTCGAAATTGATCCAGATAATGCTTTCGAAATCACTGGTGTTGAAAATATTGATCCTCAGATCGCAAGTATTTCTCGGATGCCTAACAATCAATTAGACCCAAGACCAGCGACCAGTGCTTCTCCTCTTTTATCTGGTGCGGCTGTTCCTACCGAATCTGGAGTGGACGTAACTAGTTACCGTGGTGCTTTTAGTGATAACTTATGGTTAGAAGGTTGGACGGCACTGGATGCTTACGATTATTTAGGAGATATTTCCACTTCTACCGTTGATTTTGCGCAGAACCAGGAAGGAGTAGTACTATCTACGGCTATTCCTAATCCGGCCTCGGGTGAAGCTCGTTTTGATTATAGTTTACCATACGCTACTCCCGTTAATATACAGGTGACGGACTTAAATGGTCGCATCGTTAGCGTTGTAAATTTGGGACAGATTGGAGCCGGAGAAAATTATTTTCAGCTGAATGTATCTGATCTTTCTAACGGATTATACATCGTCTCTTTACAAACAAAGGATGGTATTGTAACGCAAAAATTCACGATACAGAAATGAAAAACGAAGGGAATTAAAATAATTTTGATTCCCTTTGTATTTGTATAGCCATAAAAAACATTTTTTACATTAATACTGTTAATCCGAGTCATCATTAATAAAACTTTTCGTGATGCTCACAAATTTATTTCAATGAAAAAGTTTATACTTTTTGGCATCTGTTCGATGCTTTTCACAATGAATCTTTTTTCCCAGGGAACTATTAGTGGTACGATTATTGACGCCGAATTTGGCGATGGTTTGATTGGTGCCAACGTTGTAATTGAGGGCACTACTAACGGTGTTTCTACCGACTTTGAAGGTAAATATCAGCTGAACGTCACACCGGGTATTTATACGATTGTTGTTTCTTATATTGGTTACGTTGATAATAAAATTGAAGCGGTAGAAGTAAAAGATAAAGAAATTACTTATCTCGATATAACCATGTCCGAAGGGGGCGTAGAGCTGGATTTAGATGTAGTCGTTACTGCTAAAGTAATCGAACGGTCCGAAAATGCCGTTTTACTAATGCAAAAAAAATCAGATAAAATTCAGGATGGTATTTCCTCTCAGGAAATGGCTAAGCTTGCCGTCAGCGATGCAGCCGGAGCGATGACCAAAGTTACTGGAGCAACCGTGAGTGGTGGAAAATACATTTATATTCGGGGATTGGGAGATCGATATTCGCTTACCCAATTAAATGGTCTGGTCATTCCAAGTTCTGATCCTTACCGTAATGGTGCACAATTAGATTTGATTCCCGCTAATCTATTGGATAACATTATTACCTCCAAGACATTCACACCCGACCAACCCGGTACCTTTACCGGAGGAGCAGTGAATATCAAAACGAAAAGCTTCCCGGAACAATTTAGTTTAACTTTTTCTACGAGTGCTGGTTATAACAAACAAAATAATTTTAATAATGAATTTTTAACTTACGAGGGAGGAAATACTGATTACTGGGGGTATGATGACGGGACTCGTACCCGTCCCGAGGTATTGGATCGTGCAGACGTAATCCGTACCTTCGAACTGGGAAGTAATTTACCAGTTCTGACAAGAATTAACCGGGATGATGAAGGACGCGCACTTGCCGATGCTGCCGACGCAGCTATCAGATCCGTTAATGGTCAATTTACGCCAACGGAGACAACCTCTGCGATTGATCATGGGTACGGGATTACTTTTGGAAATCAATATAAAATTGGAAAAAATCCCCTGGGGATAATCGCTTCTGCTTCTTTGAAGAAAGAATATTCCCATCTGGCTGATTATACCCGAAACAACTGGAACCTTTTTGACGATACTTCGGGCGAGCTATTTAATCAGGGAGACTTTGAAGAAACGTTGAGTACCGAAACTACCACCGTAAACGGATTGGTTGGGCTTTCTTACAAAATTAATAGCCTGAATACTATCTCACTCAACACAATTTATAACCATAGTGCAGATAAAAATTCCCGATTCCTTACTGGGGAACGTCCAGATAATATCATAGCGCCAGATATTCTGGAAGGACGAGAATTATTTTTCCGGGAAAGAGAAATGAAAAACGTTCAGGTGGGAGGTAGTCACGCTATTCCGGCAGCTAACAATTTATTAATTGAATGGAAATGGAGTAATGCAAATTCTTCCCTGGTCGATCCTGATCGGCGAATTTTTGAAAACCAACTAGATACGGCGACTAATATTTATCGAATTCCTGAATCTAACGTGCAACGACCTTTTATTTTTTACCGAGACCTGACAGACGTACAGAGAGATTATAAAGTAGATGTCACCCTGCCTTTAAAAAATAATATGAAGTTCAAATTAGGTGGCTTGTACACAGATAAGCGTAGAGATTTTACGGAATTTCGTTACCAAATCGAAGAAAACGCTTCGGCGGGAGAAAGATTTAATGGAAATACGGATGAATACCTAAGCGACGGAAATATTGGAGTGATTGGTGAGTTTGAGCCACTCGGAGGATTTATCCTGGGTAATTATTTACTGGATCGTACCCAGGCTCAAAATCAGTATACGGGAACGGACCAGGTAAAAGCTGCCTATCTGATGACGACCCTACCGATTACCGAATCCTTAAAATTTGTTGGGGGAGCCAGAGTGGAAAAGACAGATATTTTTGTGGTTAGTGCGGATACCAGCCGGATTCCTGGTGAGATTGATCAATTAGATCTACTTCCTTCTGCCAATCTTATTTATGCACTGAATGACGAAATGAACCTGAGAGCATCTTATAACGGAACTATCGCGCGGCCGAACATGAGAGAAATTGCTCCCTTTGAATCTTTTGATCCTTTGACCAATACTCGGTATCTTGGAAACGCTGACCTGAACCGAACAAAAGTGCAAAACTTTGATTTACGTTGGGAGTGGTTCTTGAAACCAGGTGAGTTGATTGCCATTAGTGGTTATTACAAAGAATTTCAGGATGCGATTACCCTATTTCGATTAAGACAGCCAGGAAACGTATTTATATACAAGAATGTTGAAAACGCCAACCTTTATGGAATCGAAATCGAACTGAGAAAAGATCTGGGATCACTGATACCCGTATTGAAAAACTTTAAGTTCAGCACGAATCTTTCGCTGATAAATTCTAATTCAGATGTTCCCGACGAAGATAATTTAGGGCTAGATCCAACAAGTCGTCCATTCGAAGGTCAGGCCAACTACATCCTCAATACTTCGCTTTTATACTCAAATATTGATATGGGGCTAGATGCTTCTTTATCTCTAAATACGACGGGTGATAAACTGGCGATTATCTCTAACGAAGGAAATCCAGACATCTACGATCGCGGTCGTTCACAACTGGACTTTACGATCTCCAAGAGATTTAAAGATTTAAGTCTGCGATTCTCTGCTAAGAATTTACTGAATAGTGCTTACCGACAATCTTCTGAATATCTTGGTGAAGAATATATTTATTACGAATTTCAAACGGGAATTACCTATGGAGTAGGCGTTTCCTATACCATTAGGTAAGAAGAAACCTTACCTAAGAATAACAGTATTATGTAGTTCAGCTCGGAGTAACGTCAGTTACTTCGGGCTTTATTGTTTGGGAGTATTTATAAAAGGGGAAAAAGACCGGACGTAGTCATATCTATCGGTTTTAGAACTTGATTGACAACAGATTGGGTTATTTTTTGTTAAAAGTATGCGAAAAAATTATTTTTAACTGGTTCCAAATAAAAGATAACCTATGAAAATCAATATCCTTTTTTCTCTCACGATCCTTTTCTTTTTGGTGGCCTGTGGTCAGCGTAATCGAAAAGTTACCGATAATAATCAACCAGCCACGGATTTTGCCAAACAGGTAAATCTAAGTGATAACCTGGCCGTTGCTACCTTTGCGGGTGGCTGTTTTTGGTGTACCGAAGCTTCCTTTGATCAGTTGAAAGGGGTCAAAGAAGTGGTGAGTGGCTATTCTGGTGGAAAAGAAGATAATCCAACGTATAAGCAGGTTTCTTACGGTAAAACAACCCACGCCGAAGCGATTGATATATACTACGATCCGGAAATTATTACTTACCAAAAGTTATTGGATGTCTTTTTTGTTGCACACGATCCAACCCAACTTAATCGCCAGGGAAATGATGTTGGTGCGCAGTATCGCTCAGCTATCTACTACCGAACGCCGGAGGAAAAAAAGATGGCAGAAGCGACCATAAAAAAGTTGACGGATACCAAGAAATTTCCCAAACCTATTGTAACGGAGATAGCGCCATTTACTAAGTTTTGGGAGGCGGAAGACTACCACCAGGATTATTACAAAAAGAATCCAAATGACCGCTACATGCTGGCGGCAGGTGTACCAAAAATTAAAAAAGTACAAAAGTATTTTCCCGAATGGATTCAGTAGCTGCGATCTTGCTGGCTGCGGGTAATTCGCGTAGAATGGGAAAAGAAAATAAATTATTACTTCCTTACGGTGGTCGTCCGCTGATCCAGCATCAGGTGAAAGAAATTCAGAAAAGCCACCTGACGGATTTGACCGTTGTACTTGGGCACGATGCCAAACAGATTGGTGCAGTTTTACCTTCTGTAATTAAAACGGTATTTAACGAAAATCACCTTAGCGGAATGACCAGTAGTATTCAGACTGGAATTGAAGCGGTAGAAAAAGAGGTGAAAGGTTATATGATTTGTTTGTCTGATATGCCTTTGCTAACACCCAAGGATTATAATGATATCTTAGATTTTTTTTTAAGAAATATTGACCGATATCCACGCTTAATTGTTCAGCCAGTCTACCAGCAGCGCCGGGGTCATCCGGTTATTTTTTCCAGCTATTATCAAAAAGAACTATTGGAACATACCGATCCGAAAGGTTGCCGAAAAATTATCCGTACTAATAAAAAGGAGGTTCGTCAGCTGGATATGCTGCACTCCAATATTTTAAAGGATATAGATACACCGGGCGATTATCGACAAGTTATCGGTTAGACGATTTCTGATTTATGATTTCAACGAACTACTACTTCATCTTCAATTACAGGCATCGCTTTTTTACTGGTGCCAATGAAAGTCTCAGGTGGTAGGCTGATATGGAAGGTCGTGCCTTCGGTGAGTACCGAGTCAAACCAGATTTTACCGTTATACTTGTCCACAATGTTTTTACAAATCGTTAATCCAATTCCTGTACCTTCGTAACCTGCTCGCTTATCGAGTTGGTGAAACAGATTGAAGACTTTGTGGCTGTAATCCTCATTGATTCCGATTCCATTATCCGCCACACTAATAGTAAAAGCTTCGGAAGTGAGGTTTGTCTTGACGGTAATGATTGGAAATCGATCTTTAGGAACAAATTTTAATCCGTTACCAATCAGATTTTGCATGAGTTGTAAAAGGTGAACCCGGCTGATTTGTAAATCAATTTCTTCGGAAGGAAAATTTAAGACCGCTTGATTAGAAACAATTTTTTCCCTCAAATTACCAGTAACGTCTTCCAGAATATCACCTAGCGTAGTTCGCTCATTTTCTGCTACTGATGACGTAATACGGGAATAAGCCAGTAAGTCTCCCAGCAGATTGTTCATTCGGGTGACTCCAGAGGTAACAAACCCCATATATTCGTTGGCTTCTTCATTAAAATCTTTCCCCCATTTCTTTTGTATCAAACTAACAAAACTTCCTACATTTCTAAGCGGTTCTTTTAAATCGTGCGCTGCTACATACACAAACTGAGAAAGTACTTCATTGTTTTCGGCTAATCGAATGTTTTGTGATTCAATCTCCTCTGACTTTTTACGTAGACTTATATTGTTTTTTTCCTTGAGCTTTACCATTGATCCCAAACCGAGAATCAGAAGAATGAGTGTGATGGAGATGACGGCAAACATCATTTTATTCTGACGAAGCATTAAGGCCTGATACTCTTTATCATTTTTTTCAACATCAAACTTAAACTGTAATTCAGTGATCCGGTCCGTCCGTTGTTGATTAAGAACATAATCACTTAGTTTAGTATAGGTCTCTAAATATTCTAAGGCGAGATCGTTATTACCTTTGTTCTTATTAATTTGAAATAAGTCGTAGTTGTTTTGTTGGGTCAATTCTCGGTAATCTCCGGTTTTGGAAAAGACCAGACTTTTTTTGAACGCAACCTCTGCGGTATCAATTTTATTTTGCTTTAGATACAATTCACCCAAGCGATTATACAGTCGAGCATTCTCGAGGGTGCTTAAATATTTTTCGTAATCAAAGCATTCCATAAAATAGGATTCAGCTTCGTCGTATAATTCCAGGTGGGTATAAATTTCGGCAATATTAACCAGTCCGCGGGAAATAGAAATACCGTCTTCACTTTGACGGTAAACGAGCAAAGAAGCCTTCTGCTTGGTAAGTGCTTCCTGATATTTTCCAAAAGAGGTAAGGATATGTCCAAAATCGTAGAGTGTACTGGCAATTAATTTTTTATGATTGAGTTTTACGGCCATGTTGTAGGCTCGCTTGATGGTTTCTAGGGACTCTTTTTCGTGTTTAAGATGGCGATAAGTATTGGCGATACTTTGTAAAGTAATAACCATACCTTCAGTTGACTTTCTTTGCTCGGCGATATTAAGTGATTTAAAATAATAATCAATTGCCTTTTCGTATTCCCCTACCGTTTCGTAGAGTGATCCCAAACCGTGGTATCCATTCTCAACCGTTTCAATATCTCCTTCTCTTTCCGCCAGATCAATGGCTTTAAGATGATAGTTTTTGGCGATCGCATATTTACTCATTTTTTCATAAACAATGGCCAAGTCGGTATAGATGGTTAATTTCAATTCATTATCACTTAGCTTCTGCGCAATATCCATACAACTATTGTAGCTGTTGAGCGCATTCTGCAAATGGTTGTTCTCTTCAAAAACAAATCCCATTTCCCGATTAATATTAAATAAATCTTCGTTATTTTTAGCTTTTGCTGCCTGATCGCGAGCAATATAAATGTAGGCAATTGCGGTGTTGAAGTCTTTGTGGGATGTTCGCGCGGCCATACGGAGAAGACTCTCCGTGGTTTTGTCTTCGGTTGCGTGCATGAGCACCACCTTCAGACTATCTATATTAAATGGTAGCTTAGCGCTAAGTAAAGATAGCTGGGCTATTAGGAATATACCAATGGGAAAAATTTTAGTAATGAAGCCTTTCATTAAATAAGAATTATTGGTTTTTTAGTTTTAATAGTATATTCTAATGCAAGTAATGTGCTAAAAAAAACGAATTAGCACAAAGTTGCACTAATTCGTTATTTTTTCTCGAAGATTTTATCTTCGCTGTGGCTAATTTTACCCGACTGTATTATACGTTACCGATATACTGGTTGAGGGAACTTTAACCTGGGTAGAGATTACATCAGAAGGACGATCCTTTCTTTTGTCACCACCTCCTTTCAGGCTGATCGACTGATGTCGATTCAATACAGATGAAGTTGGAAGCTCACACTGGAGTTTTTCTAGTCTTTTCATGTCATGGATTTAGAAATTTAAAAAAAATTAAAGAAATATAGTGATAAAATAACAACTTCAAGGACGAGGAGGAATTTGTTGCGGGGCGGGAACTAGCGGGTATATATTGGCAACAATATTTACTGAGCAAATAGAATGCCAGAAGCTGATTTTATTGTATTTTGTCAATGAAAAATTTAAAAAACTGTGTACATTGATATAAATTTGTTTTATGAACTTTAAAGATAAGGTGGTGTGGATTACGGGTGCTTCCTCCGGAATTGGGGAAGCACTAGCGGAAGAATTTGCTCAACAGGGCGCTCGGCTGATTTTATCTTCCCGTCGGCAGGCTGAATTGGAACGCGTTAAGTCAAAACTGAAAATGTTAGATAATGATTGCCTCGTTTTACCCCTGGACCTGGAACAATATCAGGAAATGGAAGACAAAGTGGAAAAAGCTCTTTACCATTTTGACCGCATTGATTATTTAATTAATAATGGTGGCATATCACAGAGGTCGCTTATTTTAGATACTAAAATGGAGGTCTATAAGCGTTTAATGGATATTGATTACCTTGGAACAGTCGCTCTAAGTAAAGCGGTATTGCCGGTTTTTGTAAAACAAAAATCTGGACATTACACCGTGGTTACTAGTTTGATGGGTAAATTTGCGTCTCCATTACGATCTGGATATTGTGGTGCCAAGCACGCATTACACGGTTTTTTTGATGCGTTACGTCTTGAACACGAAGACGATAATATTGGGGTTACGCTGGTTTGTCCCGGATTTATTCGAACCAATATATCCCATAATGCGCTAATCGGCAGTGGTGCGGCACAACAAACGATGGACAATGCGCAGGAAAATGGGATGTCTCCTAATCAATGTGCACAACATATCATCAGAGCGATCAATCGGGGTAATTACGAAGCGTATATTGGAGGAAAAGAACGATTAGCCGTTTATCTGAAAAGATGGTTTCCGCGGTTACTGCATAGGGTCGTACGCAAATCAGCCGTCACTTAATTAACTCATTTTACTTAACCTAAAGTATGTGGACAAATTTAATTTAAAAAAATGTCAAAGTACTTACAAAAATTTATTAGCTATGAATTTTAACCAAAAATTTCTGGTAATCTTTATTACCTGCTTGTGCTGCCTGCTTGGTTCGGGCAATCTATTTGGACAGGACGTTATTACCAAGAAAGATGGCAAGAAGATGAAAGTCATCATTAAAGAAGTTTCGGATACGGAAATCAAATACGTAGATTATCGCGACGTAGAAGGAATTGTCTTTGTGATGGATCGTTCTCTGATTAGGGAAATAAAATTTTCCTACGGAGAAAAAATTAAAGAGGAAGGTCCTAATCAGGATGTCAATTATTTTTACGACGATCGAAATCAAAATATCAAACTGAATTTTACGGCGATCAACTCTGGTTTTACGATCCTTACCTACGAAAGAGCGATTGACCCTTCTTCCAGTATGGAATATAGTCTTAAGATTCCAGGATTGGGGATTAACAGAAATAGTAGAAGCCTTTCAGGGATTGGCTTTACGGTTGGATATAAACTAAAAATTGGTTCTGTTTTTAAAGGAGATGGCTATCGTCCAAAACATATCTCGGAAGGTGGTTATTTTAGATTGTTAGCGGGGTATGTTTATACGGTAGAAGAAAGAGATCGATTCAACGGCAGGGATAAATGGAACCGTTCTGTCGCCCATATCGGAATAGAGTTTGGTAAGCAATGGATTTTGTCTAATCGGGCTGCATTTGATATCTATATTGGTTATCATTATTATGGTGGAAGCGAAAAATATACAAGTAACGGTGCTACCTTTGATAATTTTAATGATGAAGAATTAAGAGGGGGAGATATTCTGGGGTATGATAATAACGCTTTTTCGATCGGGCTCAGAATTGGAGGTCTGTTTGGAAATTACGGAAAAATCGTCAAGAAGAAGAAAAAGAGATAAATCTCTAAGATTAAAACAGGAATAAATAATAAAGCCCAGAGCGATTAAATCACTCCGGGCTTTCGTTTTTGCTTAATATCTGAATGGTGGTTTGTTTTATCTACACCGCAAAACTTTCTCCGCATCCACACTCTCGTTCCGCATTTGGATTATTGAAATAAAATCCTTTTCCTTCCAGTCCGCCCGAAAATTCCAGGGTAGTATTACACAAGTACAGAAAACTTTTCAAATCCGTTACGACCTTTACACCATTGTCTTCAAAAACCTGATCATTGGGCTGAGATTCGTTGTCAAAATCCATTTTATAGGAAAGGCCAGAACAACCACCACTGACGACACTCACGCGCACGAAATATTCTTTCTCATCCAAGTTTTGTTCGGCGAGAATATGGTCAATTCTTTCTTTTGCACTATCTGCTACAAATACCATAATCTAATATTTTGCGTAGAAAAAAAATGGATTAATGTCCGGACTTCTCCGTCTCTTTGACCTCAATTCCGTTCTTTTGCTGGTAATCGGCGATCGCACTTTTAATTGCATCTTCGGCCAGTACAGAACAGTGAATTTTTACGGGTGGTAAAGCAAGTTCTTCCACAATTTTCATGTTGTCAATCGCCAAAGCATCATCGACAGATATTCCTTTTAACCACTCCGTTGCGAGTGAAGAAGAAGCGATGGCAGAACCACAACCAAAAGTTTTAAACTTTGCGTCCTTGATTTTTCCGGTTTCCTCGTCTACTTCAATCTGTAAACGCATCACGTCACCACACTCAGGTGCACCTACTAATCCAGTACCAACATTTTTTTGGCTCTTATCCATTGTTCCCACGTTACGTGGATTTTTAAAGTGATCGAGCAATTTTTCTGAATATGCCATTATAATATAGTTTTAAAAATTTTAAAGTATCCTATTCAATAAGTAATTTAAAGAACCTCTTTATATTACTTGAAACAAAATTTATGATTTAATGTTCGGACCATTCAATGCTATCAATATCCACCCCTTCTTTGTACATTTCCCAAATCGGGCTCAGATCACGCATGTGATTTACACCCTGTGTAATAGCTTTAATGGTATAGTCAATATCTTCTTCGGTTGTAAATCTACCCAGGCTAAAACGCAAAGAAGAGTGTGCCAAATCATCTCCCAAACCTAGAGCAACCAGTACGTAAGATGGCTCCAAAGAAGCAGAAGTACAAGCAGAGCCGGAAGAAAGGGCAATATTCTGGTTAAAAGTCATCATCAATCCTTCTCCTTCTACGTGTTTGAAAGAAAGGTTGGAGACGTGCGGCATTCGGTGTTCCTTACTACCGTTAATATACACTTCCTCCATTGCGGCGATTAATGCATTTTCCAGCTTATCCCGTAACTTGGATAAACGCTCGGCATCCTGGTGCATTTCTTTAGATGCAATTTCAGCCGCCTTACCGAATCCAACAATACCCGGAACGTTTAAAGTTCCGGAACGCATTCCTCTCTCGTGTCCGCCACCATCCATCTGAGCGGTAACCTTCACTCTTGGGTTTTTCCGACAAACATACAATGCACCAACTCCTTTTGGTCCGTACATTTTGTGTCCGGTAAATGCCATTAAGTGAACGCCCGTTGCTTTGGGGTCTACGGGAATTTTTCCGACCACCTGCGTTGCGTCGCTCATAAAGAGAACACCGTGTTTTTCGCAAATTTCACCGATCTTTTTCATAGGCTGAATAACACCCGTTTCATTGTTGGCCCACATAACAGATACCAGGATCGTTTTATCTGTAATGGCTGCTTCGAGCGCTTTCAGATCAACTAATCCTTCGCTATCTACATCCAGGTAAGTTACCTCACCGCCCATCTTTTCAATCTTCTTACACGCATCCAAAACCGCTTTGTGTTCCGTTTTTAAGGTAATAATGTGGTTGCCTTTACGCTGATACATTTCAAATACGCCCTTGAGCGCCAGATTATCTGCTTCGGTAGCACCAGAAGTGAAGATAATTTCTTTTGAATCAACGTTGATCAGATTCGCAATTTGCTCCCGGGCATAATCCACCGCTTCTTCGGCAATCCAGCCAAAAGGGTGGTTACGACTGGCCGCATTTCCGTGTTTTTCGTAGAAA
>CALLLR010000086.1 GCA_938008185.1 uncultured Saprospiraceae bacterium | reverse complement strand
TCCACTGATTTTATGTATGAACATACGGTAGCTGATGTCGTTCATCCTAACATTACTTTTAAACATAAGCAAGTGGTAGAATTAATTTGGCAGGAACTTCAAAAGCACCAATACAGTAATGGAGATTCCCGGGTATTTTGTAAATTGTCAGCCCTTGCCGAGCTAATAATTTATGATGTTAAAGTTGCTCCTGGTGGAAGTTCCGGAAGATGGCATTTTGGAAAAGTGAGGCTCACGGCTCTTGGTGGACCTCATGAAATAGAGATTTATGATCCTTCTGGAAATATGGTTATTGCTCCAATTGAGATTAATAAATCTCCCAGGGAGGTGATTATAGCGAATCTAGTCCACCATAAGAAATATTTGGTTATTGGACGGAATCAGGATGGAATTATTTTATATCAAAAAGAGATTCTATTGTTTTAATACTTATTTTTCATCCCTACTGAAAAACCGCATTTGACCCTTGCCCCGACTGCGTCACCTGCAAAATATTCGGAAAATAATCCTTTACCGTATCCACGTGCGTGATAATATAAATCTGCCGATATTGATCTTTCAGATGTTCCAAAGCCAGTAAAATTTCCATCCGACGGTCTTCATCCTGACTCCCGAATATCTCATCAAAACCCAAAAAGCTCAACGCCTCTGTACTCCCCGAAAGCTCCGCAATGGCCTTACTAATCCCAATCCGCAGACAGAGATTTGCCAGGTCCACCTCACCACCCGAAAAGCGTGAAATAGGGTAGGCCGTACCATTTTCGAAAATCTGAAAATCAAAATTATCATCTACGTGAATACTTTCGTACCGGCCTTTGGTGATTCGTTCAAACAATGACCCTGCATAGTCCGTAATAGTAGGTTTAATTTTATCAAGAATAAAGGTTTTAAAGGCACTAAAGAGCCCATCGAGCGTTTCAAGTTCTTCGAATTCGAGGAGATTTTCGGCGATGGTGCTTCGGTTTGCTTCGTTGGTTTGGATACGTTGCTGACGCGTAGCAATTTGGTTTTCGAGGAGGCGTTGTTGGCGAGCTAGCTGATGAACGGTACTTTGTAATTGTTCGCGTTCCGAGTCCAGTTCATCCTGCCTGGTTTTTGCGGCCTGGAATTTTTCGGGAACGTAACCAGTTGCTTTAATGGCTGCTTTGACGGCCGTAATTTTGGCCTTACCGTCTTTGATCCGAAGGTTGTTTTTAGCCAATTGTTTCTGAACTGCGTCGGTGTTTTTTAATTTACTTTCGTTAATTTTATAATCCAGATAAGTTTGTTTAAAAGCTTCATTTTTTTGCTTTAAGTCGTCGTATTTTTTGGGATCAAATTTTAGATCATCATATTTTTTTATTTCTTTTTCCTGATCCCGAAGCATCTTTTCTCCTTTGGCCAGTCGTTCTTTTTCGGTGGTGAGACGCTTCAAATTTCCCTCCGCATCGTTTAACGCAAGTGAAATTTTTTGTTTTTCTTCCGCCAGGTCATTTAACGATTTTTCTTGTTTTTCAATGGCTAGCTGGAGCTTTTGAATCTGCTGATCCAGGTCTTTTAATTCCGTTTTTTCGTAATTAGAAATTTCTGTATTTAATTTGTTAATTGTTTTTTGGTAAGCTTGTACCAACGGCTGTAAACAGGTCGGGCATTCGGCATCTTTACCTAGTGCGACAATGGTAGCTAGTTGATTTTTTCGATCAGTAATGCTTCCTAAGATTCTACCGCGGGCTTCGGTGATCTTTTGTAAGTTATTGGTCTGACTTTCCTGAATTTTCTTTTGTTCTTCAATCTTTGGGGTCAGCTCCGCCAGGTTTTTGGTCAGTTTTTTATGCCGTTCGCCGGAGCCACTCAATTTTTCAATTTCCGCTTTGATCTGAGAGATGGTAGTAAGGTAGTTTTCTTTCTGGGTTATTAAATTTTTAAGCTCCTGAAATTTATTTTTTTCGACTTCCAGTGCTGTCATTGATGCTACCTCTTTTAAATAAATTGCGACGGGTTTTGATAATTCCTGTTGCGCTTTTTTTAATGCTTTGAGATCGGCCAATTCCTTTTGGAGGCGGAGGTTGTCGGCTTCAATCCCATCGAGCAGAGAAAGGAAGCGAGTTTGTTCGGTATTTTTTAAATTATAAGCATCGGACGCTTTAAGTTGTACCGCGAAAGCTTTTTTAGCATCTTGATAGGCTTGGTTTAATTTATCCAGTTTTTTCTGATCGCCGTTAAGGTTTTTTTCTAAAGCTTTACGCTCCTTTTCAAGTGTTTTAATTTCTGATTTAATTGATTTTAAATCCTCGGGCGCCAGTAGCAATGCCTGCTGTCCTTTGATGCTGTTTTTCAGGATGTTTCGATCTTCCCGGATCAATTTCTGAATCTGGTCCAGGTTATCCAGTCCGATCATTTTCCGGACCATTCTTTTTCGTTCTTCGCCCCGCGTACTAGACAAAATACCCAGTTCTTTTTGGCCGCTAAAAATGGAACGGGTAAATGCATCCTTATCCATTCCTATCAAGTCGCTGACGACCTCATTAACCGCCGTGGCGCCGGTGGCCAGTTGAACATCTTTTTGGTCGTAAATGCCCGCGTAAGGCGCGAGGGCTTTGCCCCGAAATTCCCGTAGAATCCGGTATGGTTTTCCCGCCACCTCCAGCCAAAGTTCCAGTCGCACATGGTCCTTTTTACCCGCCCAACTGGTTTTATAAAAAGATTTATCCGTTGATACGGTAGACCCAAAAAGACACAATAGTATTCCATCAAAAATAGAAGATTTACCCGATCCATTTTTTCCAATAATCCCGATTAATCCCTCCCGGAATTCTAAGTCCAGGGCGGCGTATTGCTTAAAGTTTTCTAATAATAATCGTTGTAAAATCATGGGGTAAAGATAGAAAAATATTTATGATTAGAATCAGGAGGTTAAGGGGAGATATAGGGTTAAGTGAACCATATAATCCAGAAGGTAAGGCTCGCATATCCCCAAAATAAACTAAAAACAATATGTACCACTGTTTCAAAAGTTTTTCCTTTCCACAAACTGGAGGAATATCCAAAAAATTCTGCTAAAATATTAATAAAAAAAATTATCTTTAGCTATCATTGAGACCAATTTTATCAATCAACTTCCATAATTATGAAAAGGAGAGATGTTTTAAAATATACGGCCATTGCCACCGGAACGATCTTATCTGCCCCTTTAATTTCCGGTATTCTCACTGGATGTCGATCAGAAGTAGCGGAGATAGATCCCTACCAACCCATTTTTTTTAAGGAACAGGAGTTTGGTATAATTAAACAACTCATTGATGTTATCCTTCCCAAAACGGACAGTCCTTCGGCCTCCGAAGTTGGTGTGCAAAATATATTGGATACGATGATCGGCTCCGTTTACGAGGCAGCAGATCAGCAGAAATGGCAGGCTAATTTTTCGGCTTTATTAACAAAACTTAACAACGATCCGGAAGATGAAACTTTTAAAAACGTCCCCAAAAACATAACGTTGAAAAATATTGAAAAACTCCGGTTAGAAGAATATGAAAATGAAATACCAGTCAAAGCAGCCATCGAAGATTTGAGACAACAAACGATTGCCTATTATTTATCTACAAAAGAAATTGGCACTAAATTTTTAAACTATTTACCCGTCCCCGGCCAGTATCAGGCTTGTATTACGGTGGAGGAAATGGGTGGAAAAGCATGGACATTATGAATTTTGATTCTCAGGGTAAAGATGAAAATACTTTTGATGCGATTGTCGTGGGTTCCGGAATCAGCGGTGGATTTGCGGCAATGGAACTTTGTAAAAAAGGGTATAAAACCCTCGTAATCGAAAGAGGTCGCATGGTAAAGCACCTCGAATATCCTACCGCAAACGACGATCCGTGGGACTTACCTTCCCAAAATAAAGTGACCGCCGAAGAAATCGCACACCATTATTTTAAACAAAATCGACTCCATTGGTGGGTCAACCAGGATAATAAACACTGGATCAATAAAGACGACGAATATCCTTACGACGAAGTCAACCGATTTGACTGGATTCGTGGCCATCACGTCGGAGGACGGTCGATCATGTGGGGTAGACATTGTTACCGTTGGAGTGATATCGATTTTACCGCCAACCTCAAGGATGGGATTGCTATTGATTGGCCGATTCGTTACAAAGATATTGCACCCTGGTACGATTACGTCGAAACCTTCGTCGGGATTGCTGGCCAAAAGGAAGGATTAAAACAGATTCCCGACGGAAAATTTTTGCCACCTTTTCCGCTTAATTGTGTCGAACAACACTTACGGGAAAAAGTAAAAGCAGTGTACCCCGAAAGAATTGTTACACCGGGTCGAATCGCTAATTTGTCAACCTATAAACCGGAAATTCACAAAGGAACCCGGGGCCAGTGTCAGACTAGAAATCGCTGTGTGCGGGGTTGTCCTTACGGAGCTTATTTTAGCAGCCTCTCGGCTACCTTACCCGTCGCGGAAGCCACCGGAAATCTCTGGATGCGCGTGGATAGTATCGTGCAGGAAATTGTCTACGATCCAAAATCTGGGAAGGCTACCGGTGTTCGCATCAAGGATACCAAAACGGGCGAAGAACAGGAATTTTTTGCGAGAATTATTTTTTGTAATGCCAGTACGGTTGGTACCACCGCAATTTTACTCAACAGCCGCTCCGAGACTTTTCCGGATGGATTGGGAAATAGCAGTGGTGAACTGGGACATAATTTGATGGATCATCATTACGGAATGGGCGTCTCCGCCCGTGTAGAGGGATTCGAAGACACCTACTACAAAGGGCGCAGACCAGCCGGATTTTATATTCCCCGATTCCGGAATATTGACAAAGCCACCAAGCGTAAAGACTACCTTCGGGGTTTTGGCTATCAGGGAACTGCAAATCGGGTAAAAGGCGGACCAATATCGGATAAGATTGGCGTGTCGCTCAAAGAAAATATCTTCTCACCGGGACCATACTACATTTGGATGACCTGCTTCGGAGAGCTACTTCCTTACCATGATAACAAAATGACTTTAAATTTTGAAAAGAAAGATCCATTCGGTATGCCAATGATCACTTTTGATGCGGTCTTACGCGAAAATGAGCGATTATTGCGACTGGATGGCGTACAGTGCGCCGAAGAAATGATGGAAGCGGCCGGGTTTAAAGACATCGAATCTTACAACGATCCCACCGCCGTTGGTGCCGCCATTCACGAAATGGGTACCGCTCGAATGGGACGGGATAAGAAAACCAGCGTCCTCAACAAATGGAACCAACTGCATGAAGTCCCCAATGTTTTTGTCACGGATGGCTCCTGTATGACCAGCTCCGGAACGCAGAATCCAAGTATTACGTACATGGCGTTGACCGCAAGGGCGGTGGATTATGCGGATAAGCAGGTCAAAGCGGGGGTGTTGTAAAGAAGCTGTTTGGTATTTTTATTGGGGTTTTCCCAGTAATCAATATTCAATATTGAACATCCAATATTGAATATTGATTTAAAATCTGCCAGGCGGGAAAGTGGAGCTTATAAAGATCTGAATTACAATAATTCAATATGCTTGACGGAGGTTATTACGTTAAACTTATTTTTTGGAATACGCCAAATTCAATAAGAAAACCAACCAGGAAAGAATACTAAAAGCGTAGAAACCAGTTCCAGGAAAGATATATAAAACGATCAGCGCTAATTGCAGCATGGACAGTTTAAAATTTGTCTCTCTTTTTAGAAAATACATAATTCCGTAGCCAATATTGAATATGATCAGACTGGTATTTAGGGAGGGCGTGTATCTGGCTAAAAGGGCATTAGTACTAAAACCCGAGGCAAAGGTCCGGTTTAATCCCCAGACTCCATGACTCATAAATTCTACATTTAGGTAGATACTTAAGGTGCCCACCAAGACCAGCCAGAACATATTTTTTTGGATGAAGGATTTTAGAGATTCCATATTTTTTTTATTAATTAAACCACCGAAACGCCATCCGGCCCAGCTTTTTCTGCCAGTCCGTAAACGCTGCGTGTAAAATTCCCCGTGTCGTTTTTTGATTAATCCGAGATTGAACGGGGTAGGGATACACTCGATTATTAATCTTTCCGATGGGAACCCCCGCGTGCTTGGCCAGTTGCAGTTCTTGCACAATTTCTCCCGCATTGTGTGCGATCAGAGAACCTGATAAAATCTTTCTTTTTCCCAATCTGCCGCTACCTTCGATCCATAGTTTTTGTTGGCCGTACGTATATTCCTGAATGATGGCGCGGTCGTCGTGTTCCAGGTTTTGATCCTGGCGGTAATAGCTGATTTTTTGTTCGTTCATCTGTTTTTCGGTCAGGCCAAAATGGGCTACTTGAGGTTCCGTAAAAGTGACCCAGCTTAAATCCTTCTGATGGTCTTTCTTTTTAAAAACGGGAATCAATAAATTCCGCCAAAGCATCCGGACCATCTTTTCCGCGCCGTGCGAAAACATGTACGTCCCCGCCGCATCCCCGATCACGTATACCTTGGGATTGGTCGTCTTAAAATAAGGATCGTTTTTAATTTTTCCCTTTTCGGTCAATTCAATACCACCCGCTTCAAGTCCGAGACTTTTGGTATTTACAACCCGGCCGATGGCAACTAAAGTCGCGTCGCACGGAATCGTATGTTTCTGTCCATTTTTATTTTCTATCACCGCTGTTTTATCGGTAAATTCTATCACCTCCGAGTTATTTAAAACGGTAATGCCTTCTTTGGTAAATACCTCTTCCAGAATTTCTGAAACTGATTCCGGTTCCTTATTGAGGATTCGGTCCCCACGGTTAACAATGGTTACTTTACTGCCAAGTCTGGCGAAGCACTGTCCGAGTTCACAACCGATAGCACCCGCCCCGATGACGACCAGATTATCGGGAAGTACGGTACAGTCGAAAAATATATTTTCGTTGGTATAGACCGTCGTTTTTTCAATTCCGGGAATCGCTGCTTCCCGGGGTTTGGAGCCCGTACAAAGTAAAATAACCTTTGCGGTAAATTCCTTATCACCTACCCGCAGCGTATTTTTATTGACAAATTTGGCCTCACCGATCACGACGTCAATCCCCTGAGATCGTAAGGCTTCGGCATCCTCAGAATCTTTGATGATCTCCTGTTTTTCGTGAATATACTGAAGTACCTTTTTCATATCCGCCTTGCCAGAACATGCCACCCCAAACCGACTGATATTTTTTGCTGCATGGAATTGATTGGCGATATGAATCAGGGCTTTACTTGGTACACAACCAAAATTAGTACAATCACCGCCGAAATTATCTTCATCTTTTTCAATCAACAGGGTATCCAGACCAATGACATTGGCAACCCCGGAATTCCCGAGACCGGCAGCACCCGCACCGATAATGATGATATCATATTTTTTCATAGTAAATTAATTTTAATTCAAGCCACTCATTACACTGTACTGTGGCAGAACTATCCTAAAACTGAAATCGGAGCAGAAGGTTCAGCAAAAAGGGTTCTGGAATTGTCCTCACTATTGCAAACTAATCAGTATTTATCATCCCCATGAGTACCGCATTCAAAGCAACAATCGCCTTTCCAATATCCCAGTTGTCCTTATTTCGCGGTTCGACCAAATTAGACACACTACGGATCTGAAAAAATGCCGTACCAGTCATCAGCGCCGCGTAGTGCACCGCTGCCCCTTCCATACTTTCCAGTTCTGCGGTGGCATATTTTTCTTTGATTTTGCCAATGCTGTCCGTCGTGCCATGTACCTTTTGTACTGTGATCGCAGTAGCGGTCGGTAAGAATTTTTGTGCTGCCGCCCCAGGATTAACCAGCCATCCGTCCTGGTATGGAGGCGTGTTGGGAGCGGGCATTTCTAATTCGTAAATATCTACAAACCGACCATCAGATTCTTCTACACCCAAATCACCGAACCGATCCTTTTCAATTAAAAAAACATCGCCTATTTTGTGCTTAACTGAAAAAGCTCCGGCGATTCCGGCATTGAGCAATAAATCAGTTTTGACGTGAGCAAGGTATTGTCCCAACGCAAAAGCGGTCGCCGTAGTGCCGACCCCCGTGATCAAAATCTGGACGGTAATTTCTTTTTTTGTAAATACCAGGGAATCTTTCTGTTGTTCAAAATTATCAACAAGAAATTGTCGGGTCGGTTCGATTTCAAAAAGGGTAGCAGCGACAATGGTTAAGTGCATAGATAAGTTATTAAAAATAAAATTATTGAACGGTCCCTTCCTTCTGAGAAATCTGGTCGTATTAATCCGCCAATCCGCACATCAGAAAATCCGCACGTCAAAAAAATGTTTGAATTTACCCCATCCCTGAAGAGAGTTCCAACATTTTTTGACTGAACCTCATCAGGGAAATCTGGTCGTATTAATCCATCCATTCCCGCATCCACCAATCCGCACATCAGAAAATCTAACGCGTCCGTACCGGCACCGAATTTTTCAAGCCATACCGAATACCAATTCCCGGACTAAGCCCTAAAACCTGATGATAAGTGGTGGCAATATCCATATTAAATTGATCACTGATTTGGAAGCCGAGGCCAAAAGTCGCCAGGGTAGGGTTGGCCGCACCACCCAGACGAAGGCTAACGACGGAGTGAATTTGGTATTCAATACCCGCTCGAATCGAAAGGTCCGTATCAATTCCTTTTTCCACTTCTCCATTAAAATATACTTTTTTGGAAGGGTGATAAGAAAAGCCGATGCCCAACAATCCGGGGATATCCTCCTCATCGGTGATCTCGACTCGCATGGGACTATAGAGTCTGGCACCTACCGTTAGCTCTTTATTAATGGGCGCCAGTAAACCGATTTCAAAAGTGAAAACTGCCGTTGAACCATAGTTCGTAATTCGGGTATTTAAAAAATCAAATTGGACACCCATAGAAAGTTTATCGAATAGTCTTCTAGCGTAGGAAAGTCCTATTTTTTGTTCATTATAATCGTTGATACCGAAATTTTGCATAGTAAGTCCAAACGTTCCGGAACTTATAGTATGCGCTGCTCCAACGGCAAGATTACTGATTCCGGTACCCGCAAAACGTTGTTCTCCGAAGATCGCAAACTGGGTGCCTTCCAACCAGGCAATTCCGGCAATATTGCTGAAAATACTGTGAATGTCGTTATTACTGACACCGGTATTTCCCATCGCCATACCGCGGGCGCCCGCTGGTAAGGGAGATCCGTTTTGACCAAACACCATCGTACTAAAAATTAGAAAAATCGAAGCTAAAATTACTTTCATAAAAAAAAGATTTTTTAGGAGCAAAAAGTCTATTGATTGGTAAGTTCCATTGGTAAATATAGGAATTGGTAAATATAGGAATAATTGCTTTTGTCAGGTAAAAGTTGGGAAATTGTTTCGCCGATACTGCATACGGGCAGATTAAGAAATCTGTTTGTATAAGCTATTCTTTGATCTGAATATTTATTTTTTTAATAAAATTTTACTCAGTTAAAATTTTCTTTTTAATATAAACCCTGATTTATTCTTAGAATAACTAATCAAAATTCTTTTCTTTCCGTATAAAACAATTCGGTTTGGTAGTTATTCAAATTTGAAAAGTAGAAGATAATTTTTTGATTCATATTTTTAACTTTACGGTTGATCAGGAATTTAGTCGTTTTAAAATACCAATTCACTAATTTGCTGATTCATCAATAATACCTATTACACCAATTAACTAAACTTAATAACACACCAACCAACATGGCTTCAGACATCGAAATCGCCCGTACAATTCCACTTAAACACATTGCTACCATTGCAGAGCAACTTAACTTAAAGGAAGACCAACTCGAATTCTACGGAAAATTTAAAGCAAAACTTCCGCTCTCGCTGATTGATCCGGAGAAAATCATCAAGAACAAACTAATTTTAGTTTCTGCCCTGAGTCCAACACCTGCTGGCGAAGGAAAAACAACGATGTCCATTGGATTGACGCAGGGCTTAAACCGCATTGGTAAGCAGACTACGGTGGTATTGCGAGAACCTTCGCTCGGCCCGGTATTCGGAATTAAAGGAGGCGCCGCGGGCGGTGGCTATTCGCAGGTGCTGCCAATGGAAGATATAAACTTGCATTTTACGGGCGATTTTTCGGCCATTGAAAAAGCTCATAATTTGTTATCCGCTTTGATTGATAATAATATTCAAAGCAAAACGAGATCATTGGGTATTGATCCCCGGACAGTTTTATGGAAGCGGGTGATGGATATGAACGATCGAACCCTTAGGAAAGTGGTCGTTGGTCTCGGTGGTACCGGCAGTGGTATTCCCCGGGAAACCGGATTCGACATAACCGCAGCCTCGGAAATTATGGCGATACTTTGTTTGGCAAATTCCCGGACCGACTTAAAAGAACGACTTGGTAACATTTTCGTCGGTTTTACAATGGATAGAAAACCCGTTTATGCCCGTGACCTGAACGCACACGGCGCGATGGCCGCCTTACTCAAAGACGCGATTCAACCCAACCTGGTGCAAACCATCGAAGGAAATCCGGCGATTATTCACGGGGGGCCATTCGCAAATATTGCGCAGGGAACCAACTCTGTGCTGGCGACCAGTATGGGATTATCGCTGTCTGATTACGTAGTAACGGAAGCAGGTTTTGGAGCAGATTTGGGCGCCGAAAAATTCTTAAATATCAAATGTCAAAGTGCTGGATTGGCGCCGGAAGCCGTGGTCATTGTCGCGACTATCAGAGCCTTAAAATACCACGGAGGGGTTGATTTAAAATCATTGAAAGAACCCAATCCGGAAGCGGTGCAAAAAGGACTCGTCAACCTGGAAAAGCATCTGGAAAATATCCAGCAATTCGGGATTCAGCCCGTGGTAGCGATCAACGAATTTGTTGGCGACACGGAAGCCGAGATTGCCGTTGTCCAAAATGGTTGTTTGGCCAAAGGCGTAAAAGCGGTCTTGGCCAGGGTCTGGGCCGAAGGTGGAAGAGGAGCCGAAGATCTTGCCAGAGCCGTCGTGGAAAGTATTGAAAGCGGAAATAATAAATTTAAACCATTATACGATTGGAGCAGTCCGGTAGAGGAAAAAATAACGACCATTGCCACCAAAATATATGGTGCTGCTAACGTAGAATATAGTAATACCGCTCGCCGTGATTTACGCCGAATTGATAAATTGGGTCTGAATAATTTACCAATTTGTATGGCGAAAACACAAAAATCCTTATCGGATGATCCGAAGAAGATTGGTCGCCCAACGGATTTTACCATCACCGTGCGGGAGATTGAAATTGCGGCGGGGGCAGGATTTTTAATTCCAATCACCGGGGATATGATGCGAATGCCGGGCCTGCCGACAACTCCTTCGGCGGAGTTAATCGACATAGATGAAGATGGGCAAATCAGCGGGCTGTTTTAAGGAATGGATTCTATCAATATTTTTTTTTCTTTTTACTCCTTCAGAAGAAATTGTATTTTGCTACCTAAAGGATAACCCTATTTTTATACTAAATTTATCGGAAGTAATGCTTTTTTATTAAAAATTAGTTTTATGTGATTTTTTTCGTTATTTTGATTGTTGTAGTCTCGTAATTTTATAATGTGCTGATTATCAGTCAATTATTATTTTTTTTAGTTTTAATGGTGTAGTAGTGAAGTAATATTTTTTTTGTCTTGTTGTATCTTTGCTGTAGGTAAAAATTATAATTTCTTCTTAAGCTACCCTATATTTACAGTGTTCAAAAGCTGACCGATTGTTTCTTAACACCTTATCTAACCTTAGACTTCACTAAAGGGTGTTTTGAACTTTCTACATTTCATTAACCGATTATATAAGTTTCTACGAATTTTTGAAAACTGATCACAGTGGTTCAATACACGTTGTATTATCCGCTGGGGTTACTTGTTTTTAAAAAATTACCCGTCTGGTTTGATGGGTACTACCGTGGCGCGCACACTTGAACTTAAACACAAATTTTTTAACCCATTTTTTTAAACCTAATCAACGAATTATGACTAGATTTTTATTAGAATCCCTATCTGCGAACACACGAAATCTGTGCACTCGAAGTTTAGGAATTGTTAGCGCTAAGTATCCGAAATTGGTTCTGATGCTTATTTTTGCTACCCTCACCACTTTTTCTGCCATTGGGCAGGCACCAGATATTCCCATCACATTTGATGATCCATCGATAAACTATGACTTTGGTGAATTCAATGGCCAATCCGGTACCGCGATTGTTGCGGATCCAACCGGTGGAACTAATATGGTACTCTCCACCACCAACGGAGATCCTGGAGCTTTTGCTGGTATCTCCATTGCTAATGGTGGAACCGCAAACCCAATTGGTTTAACCGCTACTCAAACCGTGATGAGCGTAGATGTTCTTTCTCCGGCTGCTGGAATACCAGTTCTGCTAAAATTAGAGAACTCTGCCGGCGGTCCTACTACGGAAGTACTGGCTACCACAACGGTAGGTGGTGCATTCGAAACCCTGACATTTGATTTTACTGGTGATCCTAATTTTAATCCGGCAAATACCTATGATCGAGTGGTCATGTTTTTTGGATTTAATGATCCTGCTGGTGGAACACAAGGTCAGACCTTTTTTATTGACAATATCCAATTAGCAACCGTCTCCATGTCTGTTACCTGTACGGGTAATGTCCCAATTGAGAATTTAACCTTGGGTATGGATTACAGTATTACCAGCGACATGGATGGTAATGTAGAAGTGGTTGTTACGGTTTTAGACAATGTTGATGGATTGGTTGCATTTTATGGTGGTCCTGGAAATCCAATTTCATTTCCTGCTCCCGGTACCAGAACATTCACTTATACTTTTACCGGCCAAGCAGTAGGACAACCTTTTGTCGTAGATATTTTCTTTAACTGGGCCGCTGGTGGTCAGGGTAACTCAGAAACGATCACTATTTCGGTAGGAGATCCTTGTCCAGATGATTCGGTTACTTGTACCGGGAATGTACCGATTGAGAATTTAGCGAATGGTTTAGATTATACGATTGTAAGCGATGCCGATGGTAACGTTAATATTACCGCTACGGTAGTTGACAATCCACCAGGATTGGTTGGCTTTTTTGGTGGTCCTGGAAATCCAATTTCCTTCCCGGATGCTAGTGGAACATTTATGGTAAGCCTTACTGGACAAACCCCAGGATCTGCTTTTGTGATGGACTGGTTCTTTAACTGGGCCGCTGGTGGCCAGGGTAACTCCGAGACGGTTACGGTAACTGTAAACGGACCTTGTGAGGCTCCTGTGGTTCCAAATACGGACGTAATATTCTGTGTAGATCTTAGCTGTTTCATCGATGCACCCTTAAATCCAAGTGTTTTTGGTAATTTCACTACACCACCATTTGATATTAACCAAAATTTATTATCTGATCCCGACGGAGATGGAATTTGGTGTGCTACCGTTTCGATCGCTCCAGGTAATTACGAATACCTTTTTTACGACGGTAATGAAGGCGCAGAAGATTTTAATCCGGGAGATCCTTGTACGACTACAAATTTTGGTTTCACCAACAGAGTGCTAACCGTTGGTACTACTAGCCCTCAGATGGAAACATTTGGTTGGGAAAGTTGTGGACTGGATTGTGTAACTCCTCGTGATCTTCCAGACCTTCCGATTACTTTTGATATGGGAGCTACGATTGACTACGGGTTAGTTAATTTTGGTGGAATGGATGCAGCCATTGCAGCTGATCCACTTGATCCTAACAATATGGTCGTTTGCGCAACGAAAACAGTAGGTGCAACTTGTTTTGGCGGTACAACTATTAATCCGAATGGATTAGCAAATCCAATTGCTTTCGCTCCGGGTATGACCGTCCTTACCGTGGATGTATTGTCTCCCGTTGCCGGTGTACCGTTTTTATTAAAAATAGAAAATACAAATGGTGGTCCAACTGCCGAAGTACTGGTTTTCTCTACCTTGGTTGGTCAGTACGAAACCTTGTTTTTTGATTTTACCAATGATCCGGCGTTTAATTTAGCGAACACTTATAACAGAATTGTTTTCTTCCCGGAATTCACTTGTTCTACCACCAACGCTCCGGGTAGCGGAACTACTTATTATTACGATAATATCCAGTTCTGTAATCCTGCCTTACCGGAAATTACTTGTCCGATGGATGTGACGGTTTCGTGCGAAGATTCAACGGATCCTATGGATACCGGAATGGCTACCACGGTAGATATTTGTGGTACCCCTCCGGCAATTACTTTCTCTGATGTCAGTACACAAGGTACGGCTGGTTGTGCTCAGTATTCTTATACCATTACCAGAACCTTCACCGCTACGGATGCCGTTGGAAATACCGCTGTTTGTGATCAAGTGATCACCGTAGAAGATACCACGGCACCAATGATTACTTGTCCGATGGATGTTTCGGGAAGTTGTACCGACTCTACCTTACCAACGGATACAGGTATGGCTACGGCTACGGACAATTGTTCTGCAGAAAGCGAGATCATCATAACTTCTTCTGACGTTACTACGCAGACACCAGATGGTTGTGGTGCGAATACCTTCTCTATCGTACGTACCTTTACAGCAACCGATGCCTGTGGAAATACGGCCACTTGCGTTCAAAACATTAGCATTGCAGATTCGGAAGGACCAATGATTACATGTCCAGCGGATCAAACACTGGACTGTGATACCGATCCGCTACCCATTGCCAACACGATTGATGAGTTTATCGCTATTGGCGGTACCGTTAGTGACAATTGTAGCATGAATTCGGATTTAACCATCAGTGTATCTGATTTTCCATCTGCTCAGTCCATGCTGGATTTCTGTCCTACGGCATCGGTAGCAGATCGTACGCTAACCCGTACTTACACGATAACGGATGTTTGTGGTAATGCCACGACTTGTCAGCAGCAATTTATTTATCTGCCAAATACGGTTGGGCCAGTTATTACTCAAATACCACTCGACCAAACAGTAGATTGTTCAGTTAATGCGATTCCACAGTCAGGATTATTCGTGGCGGAAGGAACGTGTAGTGATATTACCTACAGTGTCAGTGGCCCAAGCACAAATGGAACAGCCGGTTGTCCTGGTTCTACGATTCAGTACACGTATACCGCTACAGACGTTTGCGGACGATCTGCTTCACACGTACAGACGTATACCCTGGCTAACCAGGGTCCTCAATTTGTTCCTTTTGTTGAGATTTGTAGAATTGAATCTCCTGCTGACCTTGCCGAAAGACAGGCCCAGTTTGATGCTTACGCAGAATTCGCTAACGTAGTTACTGATTGTGTGGAGTCGACGGTTACGATTACTAATAATTTTAATCCTGACTTTTTTATCAACCAAAATTGCGCGAATCCATTTATTTCAGTAGACAACGCCGTTGCTTACCAGATAGTAACTTTCAGAGCTACGGATAATTGTGGAAGATTTGGAACTGAAACAGCATTGGTAGTGATCGTGGATACCGAAGGACCCGTAGTAACAGGAAACGTTGTTTCCGGAACTGCTAACTGTGACGATGCTGACTTACAAGGAGGATACACAACCTGGGCGAATTTCCAAATCAGTACTTTACTGGCTGAAGACGCAGGTTCTCCTGGTACCGAGAGTATTAGTTATGCTCCGTTAACTGCCAACGTTAACTGTGCTGGCGGTACGGCAAATACCGACGTTACTTTCACGGCCACGGATGCTTGTGGGAATGCTACCACGCTTACCGCTAATTACGTAATTTTCGATAGTGGTGCAGTGGCTACGGCGACCGTTTCAGGAACATTGATGACCGAAGAAGCTGAAGCTATTGAATTAGTGGATGTTGAAGTAGATGGATTTATGAATAATATGATGACGACCAGTTCTGATGGTTACTATCAGTTTGATTTGATGACCGCGCAGAATTATGCGATTTCTCCGAGTCGAAATGATAATCCACTTAACGGTATTACCACGTATGACTTGATTGTACTTGGTCAACATTTATTGGAAATAAATCTATTAGATTCTCCGTACAAGCTAATTGCTGCTGATGTCAACGAATCAGGGACTATTACTTCTTTGGATTTAATTGAGCTACGACGAATGATTCTATTCCTTGATGACCAGTTTAGTGCTGGAAAATCCTGGACTTTTGTGGATGCCAATTATGTATTCCCGGATCCGACTAATCCGTTTGCAACGACTTATCCGACGATTTATAATATTAATAATTTGACGACTGGCGAGATTGCAGATTTTATCGGCGTAAAATTAGGAGACTTAAACGCTTCGGCAAGTACGACTTTATTACAGTCCGGAGATACAAGATCCAGCGATGGTACCCTGAATATTAAGTTGGAAGATGAAATGTTGCAAGCAGGTCAAACTTACGATTTAGCCTTTACTGCTAGTGACTTTAAAGACGTAGCTGGTTTCCAGTTTACCCTTGATTTTGCGGCGGATTACCTGCAGGTATCAGATTACGAGGGTAGCGAGCTAAGCAAGATGTCTGCGGATAACTTTGGATTTGCGAAAGCCAATCAGGGTAAAGTAACCGTAAGTTGGAACGAGACAACTGCCATCAATATGGCGGATGATGCGACCTTATTTACCCTGAGTTTTACGGCATTACAGGATGCACAACTAAGCGAAGTATTGGCCATCAATTCTTCCTTAACGGCGAGTGAAGCTTACCAGGCGGATTTACGTAAGGAAGTAAAGCTGGATTTCGGAACGGCGATTGGGAATGGAAAAGAATTTGCTTTATTGCAAAATCAGCCAAACCCATTCGTACAGGAAACCCTCATCGGATTCCAGTTGCCAGAAGCTAGCGAAGCTACCCTGACGATCTTTGATGTTTCGGGTCAAGTAGTATTAACAACTACTAAGACCTATGAGGCTGGACTACATCAGGTGATGTTGGACAAAGCAAAACTGGGAGCTACTGGCGTATTGTACTACCAATTATCTACTCCGGAATTTACGGATACCAAGAAGATGATTGTATTGCAATAAAGTCTGCCTACGCAGATTTTTTCCTGCCTTAATCGGCAGTCTTTGATGATTTTCACAAGTCCGCTGCGAACTTTTAGTTTGGAGCGGGCTTTTTTTTGTTTAACAACTTCAAAGATAAAATCCAGGATTAGAATCCTTTAGCATTTTTTATTAAGAACAAACTACTGTTAACCATAATTTGATTATATTGAGTCGAATTTTTCAAAAAAGCTTTATAAACTAAAACCCACATGAAAAATCTAAAAACTACGCTCCTTTTTATCCTTACTTTTCTTTGCTTTTTTATTCCGCCCATGCAGGCCCAGGAAAAAGGTACCTCAAAAGTCTACCTGCAAAAGCAAATGAGAAAGGTAACTTTTCAAAATGCTTCCCTGAATGCAAATAATTTCTTTGCTCAGCAAGCCACCCGAATGGGATTGGCATCTCCCGCCGAGATGCAGTGGACCAAGACCATTGCCGGCGAAAATGGCTACCAACACTTTAAGTACCAGCAAGTTTACCAATCCGTTCCTGTATTTGGCACAGCTTACACCCTTCACGAACAAAATGGAATTGTTACCCACGCCGGAGGTTATTATTTGCCTTTGATTGACCTGGAGGTACGACCTCAGATCACCGCCGAACATGCGCTGCAGACCGCCATGCAGGAAATGGGGGCAAAACGCTATGCTTTTGAAGATCCCCAAAACGGAATTGCCGCTTTTCCACAAATCCGTCCCGTTCCCGAACTGGTCATTATTGATCGGGCTTTTCCCAAATTTTCCGATCATTATGCTTTGGCCTATCGCGTAGCACTGGCAAGCAGTGAACCATTGGACAAGCGCGAATATTTTATTGACGCTCACAGTGGGGCTGCTCTATTGGATCTGCCGCTACACTTACACAACGCAGTACCGGCCCAGGGAGTAACAAAATACTACGGTACGCAATCCATTACCGTGGATTCTATCAGTCCCAACGAATTTTTACTCCGGGATCCCAGTAGAAACGGAAACACCACTTTTGATGGCAGTCAGCAGGTCTGGTCTAACTTAAGTAATTACTGGGATTTTACCAATGAGGCTCAGGATGAGATTGCGATAGATGCGCATTATTGTACCCAGGAATTTTATGATTTTATGCTGGAAAAGCTAAATTGGAATGGACTGGATAATGACGGATTACCCATGAACCTTGTCGTACACGCCGGAGATTACGTTAACGCTTTTTGGAATGGGCAATACGCTGCTTTTGGAGACGGCGATTGTAATCACGGTCCGCTGACCACCCTGGAAGTTGTGGCACATGAATTTATGCATGGAATTACCGATTATACTTCCGATCTGGTTTACAGCAGTGAATCCGGAGCAATCAATGAAAGTATGAGCGATGTTTTTGGAAAAGCCCTCGAATTTTATACCACGCCCGATGATTTTACCTGGGACCTCGGTGCCTCTTTTATTGTTACCCCTTACGTGGAATCTTTCCGCTCTTTTTCTGATCCCAATAGCCGGGAACATCCTAAATTTTATAAGGGAGAATTTTGGCAGGATGGTGGTGGTGTCCACACCAATAGTAGTGTCGGTAATCACTGGTTTTATCAAATGGTCAACGGCGGAAGCGGCGTTAATGAAATGGGAGCACCTTACAATATTCAGGCGCTGGGAATGGACAAGGCTATTCAAATTGTTTTTCTTACCCAAAAAGCTTATTTAACCAGTACCTCAACTTATGATTTTTATTATGAAAGTTCATTGTTAGCTGCTGAGGAATTATACGGCCCCAACGCTCCGGAAATTCAATCGGTCATCGAAGCCTGGAAAGTAGTTGGACTACCCAATTCACCCGGTACTGGAGAGGATATATTGGATTTGTCGGTAAGTTTTTCGGAAACTTTTATCGAAACATGTCTCAATAATGATTTTTATGATGTGGAAGTGACGGTCACAAATGATGGTGAACTTCCTTACACTCCAAACCTTAATGCATCTGTATCGATTTACGGAGGGATTAATAGTATGCTTCAGGAAATTGCCCTGGAGACTCCCATCGCACCCGGCGAATCTATGGTGTATTCGTTAGAAGACTATCTGTTTTTTGATGCCGATGAGCAAAAAAATATCACTGCCGATCTGATGATTACAGATGGGAATAGTACGAATGATTTTGCTATTCAGTTTGTAAATAACCTCGTAAATACAACGAACGACCTGGAAATACTAGAACCTCAAATTTCTGAATCCAATTGTTTTGACAATCAATATGAGGTCACCTTTTATATTCGAAACAATGCGTGCGATTTTCAGGCGGCAGGAACTACCTTTACGCTTCAGTTAACGAATCCAACAACGGGCTATACGTGGAGTACGGTGCGAACCCTTGCTACGGAATTAGGTCGGGGTCGTTGGTACCTAATTCAGGAGGTACTTGATTTGGAGCCTAGTGATGATTATATATTAACCCTCAATTTTTCGGGAGATCAAAATCTTGAAAATAACGAACGCTCCTTTGGTGGTAGTTTGGTCACTCCGATAGTTGGGGTTTACCAAAACAATATGGATGTAGAAGATCCTTCTCTGTTGTTATCATCCGGTTATTATCCCTACGGCTATTTGAACCTTAATGGCAATAATGTCCTGGCCATTTCAAGTTATTTTCCGGACAGCCAAAATCTCTGCCCCGAGGCGGAGGACAACCTGGTTGGTTCCTTTTTTAATGCATCGAATAATCTTTCCTTCTGTGCCGATTTGACCGACCTGGATAATCCAACGCTAGGATTCGATCTAACTCAGTATCGAAATCCGGATGCCATTGCTTTTTCGGAATTAGAAGATAATGGAACTATTTTTAAGGCTTCCTGGAAAACTGAAACCGACGAGTATTCACAAATTATTGTGGGACAACCCGAAGGCGTTTCGGAACATTATGATATTCCTCTTCCCCCGGGATTTAAAGGGAAAGTCCAATTTGATTTTTTTCATAATACTGGAAACTTTGGCGCGGAGGACTTTCTGGATTATGATGTTAGCTTATTTGATAATCTTACCTTGAGCGAAACGGTGGTGAATACCAATAATGTTAACACCTTACCGCTCAAGATTCAGCCCAATCCAGCCAGTGGATTACTGACAATTATTCATCCGGAACAGCCACAAAGTCTGGTACTGCGCAATACGCAGGGGCAAGTTCTTCGTACCTTAAATCAAGCCGACAACCTGAATCAACTGGATATTTCTGAATTGCCGGACAGCTATTATTTCTTGACGATTAGTTACGGCAATTTGGGACAAGTAACCAGAGGCGTGGTGAAGATGAGTGAGTAGCCTGCGGCTAGTGCATTGGGCATAAATTAACGGTGTCGTCGATATCACCGTGGCGGGAAAAAAATATACGACTCTACCATGTAAAGCTACTGCCTTGTATCCACGACCAACATTTGCGCCCCGCTCCAAAAAAATCTGGGACGACCGGCATGGTCCGACCAGTTGGATATCGATCACACTACGAGAAGGGAAATTCAGGCAGGTACGGAAAATGACCGCCGCTATTGGCTTTCCTACCTTACGTTTAATTCGCGTTCGTATCGAAGCCATTCTTCTTGGTAAGTTGTCCTCCGGAGGAGTTGTCGAGGTGGAAAATCTGAGTTTTTAGGTGCTGAAAAATAGTAACTACCTGAGTTTCTGTAAGGCCAACTAATATATAGAGAATATGTGACTTATACTGAATTAAACGTCTAAACAAAAATAAACAATTCTGATTTTTATGAAAAAAACACTCATCATTTTGACTTTTTTGCCGCTGGCAATATTTTTTTCCTGTGGAGAGAAAGTAAACAAAACCGGGGATGCCGGAACACTACAACCTGAAGAAATTATGGAACTCGAAAAAGAGAACACCGAGATTCAGACTCTTGAATCGGATCTCAATGAAGATTTGGAAGAACTGGATACCTTATTAAACGATTTAGACAGAATTTAACAATTTCTTATTAATCTTTCAGTTGTTTCCAGCGTCTATTATGTGAACTATAGTTTTTAACCAGTTCTTTTATTATTTAATCAATAAATTGTAAAAAATGAATTATCTGAAAATTACCATCTTAAAAATATTTGTTCTACTGATGGTGTTCGGTGGGACTACGACTTCTTTATTCGCCCAAAATAAGGGCCAGGCCAAAAAGGAGCAAATGAAGAATAAAGTAAAAGGCAAGGGGAAAGCTAAAGCAGAAGAAATGAAGGCCAACGGTCAGGCGGATGCGGATGAAATAGAGTATGATGACGAAATAGATTTAGATGACGTTGAAGAAAATGGCAAAGACAAAGCGAAGAAGATGAAAGGAAAAGGCAAAGACAAGGCGAAGAAAGGGAAAAGTAAAGCCGACAAAATGAAAAACAAGGACGATAACGATGACTATGATGATGACGATTATGATGATCAAAGTAAAGGAAAAGGCAAGGATAAAGGCGACAAAGGAAAAAACAAAGCTAAGAACAAGGCTGATAAAGAAAAAAATAAGGATGGTGACGATCGGGACGAAAAGGGGAAGGGTAACGCTTACGGCAAAAACAAAGGAGAATTAAGCGGCAAGGAATTTGGACAATCAAGAGCAACCGCCGCCAAGTCTGCTAACAAAGCCAAAAAAGCTAAATTAGCGGAAACTGCCAGCGAAGGATCTGATAAAGTAAAAGAAGCAAAAAAGAAAGTCAAAGAGGCAAAGGAAAAGGTGGTTAAACAGAAAAAATCTCAGGAAATATCGGATGAAGAATACAAAGAAAAATTAGAGAAAATAGGAAAAGCTGAAGAAAAAATCTCTGAAATTGAATCGAAATTAGAAAAAACAAAAGTTCTTAAGGTTCCTACCAAGGAATAATTAGCGAGGGACTCAATAAAATATTTAAACACCCCGATAGGGGTGTTTAAATATTTTAAAATGTTTCCAAAATATTTTTTATCCTTTCTTAACTGTACTATCTAATAAAAAAGTACTTTTTCCTGTCCCCTCTAGTCCAAAAGAAACGATTCCTTATATCATAAATTTTTTGAAACAGGAAAAATTCAAGCCGGTAATTGAGCGCGTCTATTCGATGGAAAATATTGCGAAAGCTTATGCATATGTCATGACCGGAGAGAAGACGGGAAATGTCCTGGGGGACCGTTCAATAATCTGTGTTTTTTGTTATATTAACATTGCGTAAAAAGAGACCACCTGCCTGCCTGACAGGCAGGATAAACCAATTAACTGATTAACAATTAATTATAAATAGCAATATTTAACTATGTAAATTAATCTAATTGCTTAGATACACTTAATTGAACATCCCCACCTCCCGAGAATTTAAATCATTCCGCTATTAAACTTCTTTCATAATTTTACGTCAAACCTTAAGGACAAACAGTCCTCCTAAATCCATTGAACACGACAATCCCCAATAATATGCCGCTACTCCTACTTTTGATTTTTACGTTTCAGCTGAATATCTCACACCATGACGTCCCCATTGCCATGTTCAGAATCCAGCAAGCGGCCACAACTCTCACCCTTGACCTATCCCTTGATGCCGAAGACCTGGCCAAAGAAATAAAACTTCCTTCCACTAAAATCACAAAATCCGTATTCCAGCAATACCTAAATGCAAATACTTCCTTTCGATTTAATGATCAGGATAATACCCTTTTAATAATGGATCTGAACCTTTCCGGCGATCATTTTAAAGTAAAAGCGATTTTTGAAATACCCGTTTCCACCATAAAAAAACTGGAAATTACCAATACCTGCCTCCTCCAGGTTCCCAAACAATCCAACATCCTCCAAATTGATATAAATAAAACTACCAAAGATTTCAGAATGCACTACCAAAGAAAAAAAATTACCGTAACCTATTAAACAATAAGCCTACTCTAAAAAGTAGAAAGATAAGTTTTTTAAATCTTATTTAATAAAACTAATATACATATTTGCTTTGCGATAAAAGATATACACGCCTACTTGCGTTCCTTGGAAGACAGGTTAGATTGTTTGCGTCTTAACACAACAAACCACTTTTAGGAGCAAACTAAACGATTGAACAAATCAACAAATCAACGCCTCAACATGAACAAATTCTCAACCCTCTTAATGCTCCTCCTCGCCATCTCGCAAGGATTCTCCCAGCAGTCAAATCCCAACATTCTATTTATCGTCGGTGACGACCTGGGAATAGATGCACTTGATGGCTTTGGTTTGGACACCGAAGCAGCCAATACCCCAAACCTGGACGCTTTGCGTGCTTCGGGATTAACCTTCACCAATACTTGGGCTACTCCACAATGTTCTCCGACGAGAGCAGCCGTCATAAGCGGAAAATATGGGATCAAAACGGGCGTGATGAGACCTGGTAATAACCTGGATCTGGTTCATGAATCGATCTTTACCTACATCAATGAAAATACCGGAAACGCCTACGCCTCGGCTTTAATTGGTAAGTGGCACTTGTCTCAGCCGGTGAATAACAATCATCCTAACCAACACGGTATCCAACATTACGAAGGATTTATTGGAGCGGCAGTAGAAGATTACTATAACTGGGAAAAGGTGACCAACGGCACCGTATCACAGGAAGATACTTACGTAACAACCTACCTGACGGATGCTTCGATCGACTGGATTAATGCCCAGGATCAGCCCTGGTTTCTGTGGTTGGCACACGCTGCCCCACATGCTCCTTTTCACGTTCCTCCAGCTGGTTTGTATACCATTGATAACCCCAGTAATAACCGACAAAGATACCAGGCTTCCATTGAGGCGATGGACGCTGAAATCGGGCGATTACTCGCTAATATTGAAGAGGACGAATTAGCCAACACCATTATTGTATTTATTGGAGATAATGGAACGCCTAACTCAGTATTACAACACTACCCGAATGGCCATTCCAAATTCTCCATGTACGAAGGCGGTCTCAGAGTACCAATGATTATGGCCGGAAAGGGCGTTTCCAGAGTTGGACAAGTGGAATCCGGCATGGCACAGGTGGCGGATTTGTACGCTACCTTTATCGAACTTTCGACCAACCAATTAAACGGAGGAATCAACAATAGTCTCAGTCTTAAATCATCCTTGTCCTGTGCTGATGAAATCGGACGACCTTATCTTTATACGGATTATGAAACGAGTGATAATGTTTTGAAATGGGCTGTTAAAAATGAGCAATATAAAATGATCAATGATGAAAATGGGAATATTGAGTTTTACGATATTTCTAATGATATTTTAGAAGAAAATAATCTCTATCCGGACTTAACTCCAGAACAATTGGATATTTTTGTTGCCTTTGATGTTGAAGCGGAAACCATCCGGAATGGTTGGTCTTGCGTCGACGGAATTCTCAATGGAGACGAGACTACTTTGGATGATTGTGATAATACTTGTGACACAGTAGACGAATTGTCTTTTGTATTGACAGATTGTTGTGCAACGCCGCAAGTTCCTAGTGTTTTTTATGAAAACGTGGAAGGAGATATTCGTTCGATTTATTCAAATGGTTTTCCCAATCACGCGTATTGTTTTACCGCAGCCAACGTTCCCGATCAGCAATATCATTTGTTTGAATTAGATAAAACCCCTGCTATTTCAGATGAGATTACTGGTATGCAACGGCCCAACGGAAGGCCCGCGAGATATTTTGGGGTCGCCATGAATGGGGTGATTTTTGCACCCGCTCCGGCTATGCCTTTTATTTTTGAAAATCAAAATACGGGAGAGTTTAACTGGGATTGGGTATTTGAACCGACTAATAATCAAAGTCCGGAGATGAACTTTGTCACCCTGGATTGTGCCTCCGCACATACGGGACCGCAAGGTTATCACTACCACGGAGAGATGTTTGAATATTTGGAAACGACCAACCCTGGTATCACTACTGAATCCAACGTCACGGATGTTTTACAGGTTGGTTGGGCCTCTGACGGATTTCCGATCTTGTATAAATTTGGACCAGATTCGGATGGTAATATCAGAGAATTACAACCAAGTTTTCAGTTACGTGCGGGCTTGCGACCTGGCGATGGGATTACGGCACCCTGTGGCCCTTACACCGGAAAGTACACCAACGATTACGAATATAAATGTGGGAAAGGAGACCTGGACGAATGTAATGGCATCGCTCAGTCTATTTCCATAGCTACTTCGGAAGGTACGGAAACCTTCGATTACTTTTACGTGGTGACTTCTGATTTTCCACAGATTCCCCGCTGTTTGGTGGGCACTCCCAGTCCTGATTTTGAAAACGGTACTCCGCCTTTGACTGGTGTTGATGCGGACGGGGACGGTTTCCTGGCCGAATTTGATTGTGATGATAATAATTTTGCCATCAATCCGAACGCAGAAGAGATTGAAGGAAATGATATTGACGAAAACTGTGATGACTTGCTTACCTCTATCAAGGATTTCCATACACTGGGATACACCGTCGGTCCTAATCCCAACACTGGTCAATTTAGAATTACCAGCCCGGATTCGGACGTCTTTGAAGTTTTGGTCATAGATGCGCAGGGAAGAACCATCCAGCGGCAGAAGGCTAGCCAGACTATTTTAATTGAAGGACTTTCCAGCGGAATTTATACTGTTGTTTTGGTTAAAGAATTACATCAGATTGGGCAGACCAAAGTGGTGGTAATGGAGTAGGGGACTTCATGCTCCAATAGCTGGGACGAACCCAAAAATAGCAGAATGTCAAATAAAGAATTAGCCTTTTTGTTAGGCAGAATAAGTTTAGGAATCAACTGTGTGGCTCACGGATTGATACACTTACCCAAGATTTCTGCTTTTAGTGCAGGACTGGTAAAAAAATTCCAGGATACCTTAATTGGGGTTATGCTTTTATTTTTGCTGATCAATGGATTTACCGAAACGAAATATTCGGTGGATTATCTGATGAAGAAACGGGGTTGATTTTTTTAGCTCGCAGGCAATTTGGGTGTTTTCAAACAACTTTATTGCTAATTGGATACTTTAGAGGAATCTAAAAATTAATTTTTTACCTTGGCAAATTCATACAATAAAAATGATGAAATCATGAAAAAAATTATAGCTACTTATTTACCAATCTTAATGGTTAGTCCCTTTTTGTTTTTAAATAGTTGTACTGATAGCACAAAGGCACCAGTTAAAAACGCAGAACAAGACTCGGACCAAAAGGACTTGCAGAAAGTCGTTTACCCAAGTGACGTAATCCCATTTTTCAATTATTGGAATCTGATTTTAGGCGATGGATCGAATGTTGGACCTGCTATTGATTTTGAGCAGAAGGATTTCTTTTATACCGCCAAGGATGACAAAACAAATTGGGTCGTATTCAAAACACCCAATGCCGGAAATACCCACGGAAGCTCCAATAATACCAGAACCGAGCTGGCGCAATTAAAGAAATGGTCTCCAATGATTGAAGATAAATTGACCGCCACGCTAAAAGTCAAGAATGTATCCGCTACGGGTGATGCGAGAGTTGCGGCCTCTTATTCGGTGGTGGTTGGTCAGATTCACAGTGCCGATGGTCATGAGAATGAACCCCTCAAAATTTTCTACAAAAAATTTCCGGGTCATACCAAAGGTTCCGTTTTTTGGCATTATGAAATTAATACCGCTGGAGACGATAATTCGGGTAGATGGGATTATTCCTATGCAGTTTGGGGCAATGATTTTTCGGTGGTAGGTGCAACCCCTGAAAGTTATCCTCCAGAACCCAAAGAAGGTATCGCATTAGGAGAAGAATTTTCTTATGAAATTCACGTAAAAGATGGAATAATGAATCTGACCTTTACAAGTCCGGGACATGACACCAGAACCTTTTCCAAAAATTTGATCAAATCAGAATACACCACCAGGGCCGATATTCCGGAACAAACAAAAAAACTATTTTTTCCGATTGGCCAGGACGGTGTCGAGCGCCCAAATGCTTACGCAGACGAAGGACTCTTCTTTAAGCTCGGTTGCTATAACCAAACCAACGGAAAATCTCCTGAGGTAAATAGGAACTGGTGCTCCGGAGCAGAAACCCACGGTGGTAATATTCAAAAACAATACGCCGACGGAAACTACGCCGAAGTCTGGTTTAAAAAAGGTGACATCCTCATCAGCAAAGATGCGATCTCTAACGAAGGTTATTTTAAACTAAATGATCATTACGATAAAAATAAAAAATAAATAGCGTTTACATTATCCTATCTTCGGTCGCCACCACGTACCCCTGAAGGTATTAAAATCGACAAAGCCTGACCTGAAACCACGTGTCAGGCTTTGCCAATTTTTAACCAAGCCCACCAAGCCCTGAAAGGGCGATCCTGTTTGTATACCGAAACCCTACGTCCATTCACTAAGCTCCAGCGGAGCGCCCATGTTGTTCCACGGTACACTTGTATAAAGTAAAAAAAGACTAAGTCTGTGTTCACCTGATACCCAAGCCCTGAAAGGGCGATCCTGTTTGTATACCGAAACCCTACGTCCATTCACTGAGCTCCAGAGGAGCGACCATGTTGTTCCACGGTACACTTGTATAAAGTAAAAAAAACTGAGTCTGTGTTCACCTGATACCCAAACCCTGGAAGGGCGATCCTGTTTGTATACCGAAACCCTACGTCCATTCACTGAGCTCCAGCGGAGCGCCCATGTTGTTCCACGGTACACTTGTATAAAGTAAAAAAAAAACTGAGTCTGTGTTCACCTGATACCCAAGCCCTGGAAGGGCGATCCTGTTTGTATACCGAAACCCTACGTCCATTCACTAAGCTCCAGAGGAGCGACCATGTAACTCCGTCTTTGCTATCATCTTCAACCCAAAAACTATTTTAGGAAAACCACAAATCAATCAGCTTAATTATAAACCTCCTCCATCACCTGATACCGGGGATCATCCATATGGCTTTCAATAACCTTCGCTAACATCGGAGAAGCCTTTTTCATCAGCCTTTGACATTCGGCACTTAAGTGATGTACTTCTACCACCTTTCCGGCCGCCTCGTATTTTTCTACCAATTGAAATAAAGCCTCCAAAGCAGAGTGGTCACTAACCCTTGATTCCAGAAAATCAATAATCACCCTATCAGGATCTCCGTTCACATCAAATTTATTTTTAAAAGTGGTAATACTACCAAAAAATAGGGGACCCCAAATTTCGTAGACCTTTGTTCCATCTTCCAGGTAACGCTTTCTGGCGCGAATCCGCTTGGCATTTTCCCAGGCAAAGACCAACGCACTCATGATGATTCCGATGATTACTGCAATCGCCAAATCGAATACCACCGTCAGGACCGATACACTGATCAAAACCAGCGCATCACTCATAGGAATCTTATTTAAAATTCTAAAACTACTCCAGGCAAAAGTTCCAATTACCACCATAAACATTACGCCGACCAGCGCCGCAATCGGCACTTGCTCAATCAAACCGGAAGCAAAAAGAATAAAGCAGAGTAGGGTAAGTGCCGCTACGATTCCGGAAAGTCGAGTTCGGCCACCGCCCTTGATATTGATGATCGACTGACCAATCATCGCACAGCCTCCCATCCCACCAAAGAGTCCGGTTATTATATTTGCTCCACCTTGTGCCACACATTCACGGTTCGAATCACCGCGCGTTTCAGTTAATTCATCGACAAGATTCAACGTCATCAATGATTCGATCAAACCAATCGCCGCCAGAATTAACGCATACGGGCCGATAAAAGCCAGCGTTTCCCAGTTCATTGGAATTTTATCAAATATAGCCGTTTGAAAAACTGGTAATCCTCCTTTTAAACCTTCTCCGCCTCCGTCTCTGATAAAACTACCTACGGTTGCAACGTCTAAATTACCCAGAATGGCAATCGCCGAAACAACGCCAATTGCGACCAAAGCTTCCGGCAATTTTTTATTTAACATCGGTAAAAAATGCATGATCGCCATGGTCAGCAATACCAGACCAATCATGGTATACAACGCCGCGCCTTGCAACCAGGTCGCCACACCATTATTTATCTCCTTAAACATTCCTAGCTGTGAAAGAAAAATCACAATCGCCAGACCATTCACAAAACCCATCATCACCGGATGCGGAATCAATCGGACAAATTTTCCCAACTTCAGAAATCCTACAGTCATCTGGATAAAACCCATCAGGATAACGGTCGCAAAAAGATAGTAAAGACCCAGATTTTCTGCCGGTTCTCCCATCGCATTACCCGTGGCCACCAAACTGACCATAACCACGGCCAAAGCTCCCGTCGCACCACTAATCATACCGGGTCGTCCCCCAAAAATAGCCGTAATCAAACCAATCATAAAGGCGGCATATAAACCCACCAGTGGATCAACCCCCGCCACAAAAGCAAAGGCTACTGCCTCGGGAACGAGTGCCAACGCTACCGTTAATCCACTCAAAATATCATTCTTTGCATTCCCCGCCCGTTGTCTAATAAAATCTACCATAAAAAAAGCTTTTTGAAAAAACCGCAATAATAACCCTTTTAAGCGCAGTTTTTAGGGTGAAAGTTGCGTTATTCGCCAACCTTAAAATTTTCGGAATTGTATTGCTAAACAATAACTTATTGTTTATCTTACAATAAGTAGGCCATATGTCTTGAAAATTCTATATTTGAAAAATATAGTATGGCAATAGATCGAATTGACCATTTTTAAATTTTTTAATAAAATTTCGTTAATTGTGGAAGAATCTGGTAAATTGGACGTTTTACACTAAGAATTATCCTGTTTTGGGCGGAGGCAAAAGTGGTGATCCAGGGAAAAACTTAAAAATGGTATATAATTTTTTTCTGATAGAATGGTTTTCATCAATTCATCAATTTAATAACGCATGGCTAAAGTAACTGGAATAGGAGGAATCTTCTTTAAAACCAAAGATGTCCAAAAGACCAAGGACTGGTATCAACAAAATCTGGGACTAGCAACCGATCAGTGGGGCACTAATTTTGAATGGCGTTCTGCGCGCGACCCCAGACAAAAAGGGTTTACCCAATGGAGTCCTTCTCCACCGGATAGTAAGTTTTTTGGGGATAGTGATCAACAATTTATGATCAATTACCGCGTCGATAATCTGGAAGATTTACTCAGGGAATTATCAGCTCAAGGCGTAAAAGTCCTGGACGAAATAGAAACATTCGATTACGGAAAGTTCGCTCACATCGAAGATCCAAATGGCCATAAGATTCAATTATGGGAACCCAACGACGAAGCCTACGATAAAATAGTGGAGGGACGAACCCTCTAAAATAAATAGAGCCGGTAAAAATCTACGATTTTTACCGGCTCAACGATTCAACGATTCAACGATTCAACAAGCGAAGCGATTCAACAATTCAACAACTAATCCTCCAACCCCTTCGCCAAATCCACCAAAAACGCGTATTCCATCGCCGTTTCCTTATTTCGCTTAAAGCGACCAGAAGCACCACCGTGACCAGCCTCCATTTCCGTAGAAAGCAACAATAAATTATCGTCCGTTTTTAAATCTCTTAATTTAGCAATCCACTTTGCGGGTTCCCAGTACTGCACCTGTGAATCATGTAAGCCCGTTGTGATTAACAAATTCGGGTAGTCTTTTTCTTCAATATTATCGTAAGGGCTATAGGATTTGATATAATCGTAATACACTTTATCTTTTGGATTTCCCCACTCATCAAACTCTCCCGTAGTCAACGGAATGGTTTCATCGAGCATCGTCGTCACCACGTCCACAAAAGGAACCGCGGCAATGACCCCTCGCCATAGGTCCGGACGCATATTTACTACCGCACCCATTAGCAGACCACCTGCGCTGCCACCCATTGCGAAGAGCCGATTCGGATCTGCGTATTTTTCGGCAATCAGATATTCTGCACAATCGATATAATCCGTAAACGTATTTTTCTTTTTTAATAATTTTCCATCCTCGTACCATTGCCGTCCCATTTCCTGTCCACCGCGGATATGTGCGATCACGTACACAAAACCACGATCCAGTAAACTGAGTCGGGCCGCACTAAAGTAAGGCTCCATATTGGCGCCGTACGAACCGTAGGCGTACAATAGCAGGGGAGCGGTTCCATCTATTTTGGTTCCTTTTTTATAAACCAAAGAAACCGGAACTTCCGCTCCGTCTCTTGCGGTGACGAAGAAACGTTCGCTCTGATAATTGGTTGGTGAAAAGTCACCCACTACTTCTGTTTGTTTCCGCTGTTCGAGCGTTCGGCTTTTCATATTATAATCAAAAATAGTCGCCGGAGTGGTCATGGACTGGTAGCCTAGCCGGACGATCTCGGTATCCATTTCGGCGTTGGTACTGGTGTAAGCCATATACGCTTTTTCACCAAAATCAATACTATGATCCGAGCCGTCATCACCCATCACCCGGATATTGGTGATTCCGTTTTTTCTTTCGGACAATACCATATAATCGTCAAATATATCTACATCTTCCAATAAAACATCATCGCGGTTAGGAACGACTTCTTTCCAGTTTTCGACGCCAGTGTTATTCAGGTCCGTCTCCATGAGTCGGAAATTTTTTGCCTTATAATTGGTGACGATGTAAAATTTATCATTTTTATGGTCAAAACTATATTCCAGGTTGCCGGCCCGGTCCCGTGGTTGGAAAATACGGAATTCGCCATCCGGATTATCCGATTCCAGAATTCGATATTCGTTGGTCAGGGTGGCGAAAGAACCGATGACCAGATATTTCTGTGATTTGGTTTTGTAAATAAAAGTCCGGAAGGTTTCGTCGGCTTCGTGGTACACTTCGGTATCGTTGGCTGGATCGGTACCAAGTTTGTGTTTAAAAATTTTATAAGAGCGGAGCGCTTCGTCTTTGACACTATAAAAAACGGTCTTGTTATCAGCCGCCCAGGTTACCGACCCCGTCGTATTGGGAATATGGTCTTTCAACATTTCTCCCGTTTCGAGATTTTTAAATTTAATGGTATAAATTCGTCGGCTCAGCGTGTCTTCGCCGTAAGCCAAAATTTGGTTATTGGGGCTAACGTTTAGCGAACCGGTAGCGTAATAACCAAAATCCCTGGCGAGTTCATTTACATTGAGCATGACTTCTTCGGCAGCAGAATCGGTGGCTGGTTTACGCACATAAACGGGATACTCATTTTCTTCCTGATATTGGGTTTGATAGAAATAGCCATTTTTTCTGTAAGGAACAGAAGTATCGTCTTTTTTGATCCGACCGACAATTTCCTCGTAGATAGTTTCTTGTAATGCTTCGGTATGAGCGAGCATTTTTTTAGTATAAGCATTTTCTGCGGTTAAATAGTCAATAACCTCGGGCGAAGTGCGTTCGTTTAACCAATAGTATGGATCAATCCTTACATCTCCGTGTTGTGTAAGTTCTTTATTAATTTTTTTAGCGACGGGTGCAGATAAATTCTCCTTCATTTTTGTATTTGTTTGGTCCACCGAACATCCGGTGAGGCCCCATATGAAAAGTAACGACAAATAAAAGAATAAGTTTTTACTTTTGCTCTTGAGTTTCATGTTTAATGATATTGATCTGATGAAATTGCATTAATATATAACAAGTCTACCTTGGTAGCCTTTTTTAATTTAAAGAAGAAATGTAAATTAGCAAATTGTAGATGTCCTTAATACATTAGCTTAAGAGGAGTGTAAACAGAGGCTAAGATTGGCCCTTTTATTCAAAATGGCCCCAAAGTTACAAAGAAGTTGTGTAAAAACAGTTAAATCAAGTTAATAAAATTGCGGACCTGAACAATTGACGGCTTCAGTAGATATCATAGTTGTATGCAATTAAAAGAAAGAGAAGTATGAAAAAGAAAAATTTAATCATAGCGGGTTCTTCAGGTCACGCAAAAGTTGTGATTGATATTTTTGAAAAACAGGGTAGCCATAACATCCTTGGTCTTTTGGATGATTACAGAAAAATTAATGAAGAGTCACTTAATTATAAGGTTATTGGGAGCGTTAAAAATTTCAAAGAAATTGCCTCTGAATATAGTCCATTTGAGATGTTCATTGCTATTGGAGATAATTGGGCAAGGCAAAAAGTTGTTAGTATAATAACATCACTTATTCCAGGCATAAATTTTGCTTCAGCAATTCATCCTTCATCTCAAATTGGAAAGGGAGTTCAAATTGGTAAAGGTGTAGCGGTTATGGCAAATACAGTGATTAATAGCGACTCATTTATCGGTGATTTTTGCTTTCTAAACACTAAATCAAGTGCCGACCATGATGTTTGTATGAAAAGTTTTTCCAGTCTTGGTCCAAATGTAACATTAGGGGGCAATGTGACAATTGGAGAATATACAGCTATTTCAATTGGAGCAACGATTAGGGAAAAATTAAAAATAGGGAAGCATTCAATAATTGGAGCAGGTGCATTATTAATGTCTGATTGTCCTGATAATGTTATTATGTATGGACTACCTGCAAAAGTTGTAAGGTATCGAGAGATAGGTGAAAAATATGTTTAGCATATTTTGTATAAGTAATGCCGAGTGAAGTGGATAATCTGCTGGGAGCAGAATTTTTATAAGGCAGAACTGTGAAAAAAGATCCAGTCATAGGTTATACTGATAAATTGTCCACGTACTACCGTCCAAAATACTACAAAAAGCCTTAATATTGTCGAGCTAATGAAATTAGATACTTCATACCGACAGATTCTTGCGATCTCATTACCCATAATGTTAGGCAGTGCTGTACAAAATATTATAGCACTGAGTGATAGCGTATTTCTTTATCATTTAAGTGAGGTAGATTTTGCGGCCATTGGATTTGTGGGCGTTTTTTATCTGATTATTGCGGCGATTGGTTTTGGTTTTTCCAAAGGAGGACAGATTCTGATTGCTCGTCGAATGGGAGAGCGCGACCCCGCAGAGGTCGGCAGGACCTTTTATGCCATGCTTTATTTTGAACTGGGGCTGGCGCTGGTCATGTTTCTCTTTATGCAATATGGAACGGGGCTGTTCTTTGCGGCCTTTGTCAACTCGGATATTATCTACGAAAAAAGTCTGGAATACATTCAATATCGCTCTTTTGGGGTGTTTTTTAGTTACGCGGGAGTGGCCATTATTGCGCTCTATACGGGCGTGGCGCGAACCTGGTTTATTGTAGTAGATACCTTGATTTTAGCCGTGGTGAATATGGTGTTGAATTATGGGTTTATTTTTGGTAATCTGGGATTGCCCGCTATGGGGATTGCCGGAGCCGGACTGGCGAGTTCTATTGCGGAAGGGATCGCTTTTGTCGGTTTCTTTATTTATATTTTATTTGACAAAAAAGCCCGTTTATACGGTTTATTCCGGTTGCCCAAACTCGACTGGGAGCTCATCAAATTACAACTTTCCATGAGTACACCCATCGTCGCCCAATCGGTAGTTGGTCTTGGCAGTTGGTTTGTGTTTTTTGGAATTGTAGAAAACCTGGGAGAACGCCCGCTGGCGATTACCAATCTCACCCGGATGGTCTATTTAGTTTTATCTATTCCGTGCTGGGGGTTTGCCTCCGGAATCAATACGCTGGTCAGTAATTTTATTGGTCAAAAGAGGAGAGAGGCAGTGATTCCGATTGTCTGGAAAACGGCAAAAATGTGTTTGTTGATGACTGTGATTATTTCCGTTCCCGTTATTTTTTTTCCGGAACAAATACTCTATCCATTATTGGGAGGAGAAGATATGTCTTTAATTCGTGATTCCCAAACTACCTTATATGTGCTCTTTGGCATCATTACCCTCTTTTCCGTAGGCGGCGTATTTTTCAATGGACTGGTCGGAACGGGTGCCACGATGTACGGCCTGAAAATACAAGCCATTTGCGCGGTTGGATACCTGATCTATATATATGTAGTGGTAGAATATACTACTGGTGGCTTGGAATGGGCCTGGGCTTCTGAGATTTTTTATTGGATTATCATGACCTCTCTGGCCTGGATGTATTTGAAAGGGAATGACTGGCATCGGTTTAAGTTTTAAAGAGCAATTGTTTGGTGCAAGGTGGATTAGGTGAATTTTTTCTAAAAATTTTATTTATTTATCTTTAAACTATTGAACAACTTCGGTAAAGCTTATCTGGTATTTAGAGAATCAGGAAAATAATCATTTGAAGAATTAAAAATGCAAAACCACCCCCCCTTCTTCTGGACCACCTGTCCCGAGTGCCACGGCCGCGGAAGAACCAACCGCAGGCTCCGCAAAAAAAAGCGACTCAAGTACCAACGAAAACTGGATCAATTCCATAAAAATAAAGTGGCAGGAAATCCTCCCGTTCGTCCCAAACCAAACCTGCTGATCTGTGAAACCTGCGCTGGCTCCGGCTTGATGCCTGCCGATGCATACCCAAAACCAGATA
>CALLLR010000085.1 GCA_938008185.1 uncultured Saprospiraceae bacterium | reverse complement strand
GGTAGGTCGTGTACGCGTTACTCACCCGTGCGCCGGTCGTCATCAGAAGCAAGCTCCCATGTTACCCCTCGACTTGCATGTATTAAGCCTCCCGCTAGCGTTCATCCTGAGCCAGGATCAAACTCTCCATAGTAATTTCTTTATTTACATTCACTGCCCTTACGAACAGATACGTAATTATCAAATCTTACAGTAGATCATCCGATTCCTCTCAAAAAATTATTTCTAAAAAAAATCTATTCGATTATCACTAAACAAAATCTTATTATCGTGTGCTCCGAATTTCCGTAGAAACTCAGTCTTCTCTATCAGTGTCAATGAACTTTTTAATTTCAAAAAAATCAAACTTGCAAAAATGAATCATACAAGCTAAAAATATTGAAATAATGTCTTTAAAACAGGTCCTTTTGACCTATTTCCCGCCTCTTTTTTGAAGCGGACTGCAAATATACTACATAATTCCTGATAATGCAAGGCGAAATATGAGTTTTCACAACTCTTTTTTTTTCTATTTTTTCAATAAATAATATTCATTTACAATAAAATACACAAAAATTTGATAATCAATACTTTACAATACTATTTATTTCTTAATATTCGTAATTATCAGTTAACTTTTTATTTATATTTCATCAATAAGACTATAAACTTATGATTAATTTGGCAAGGCTATTCGCGAAGTTTATTTTCTCCTTTAAATTGCATAAAAAGCGACATATTTAGCATTAAAAGTAGTTGACCATAGATGCTATCTTCTAATGGAACACTGGTAATTCTTATATTTAAAAATTCTTCCGAGTGATAAATGACGATTGGCTCCGCGGTATATCCTCCTGTCAAGACACCATCTACTAGCAAAAATGGAATCAATGTAATCAAATAGGATAAATAGAACTTAGTACGGTAAGTATTTTCAATACAGAGGTAATGTACGGTCATGAATCCTCCAGTAAGTACAAAAGACGTACTAGTGTATATTCGATTCCAATAAAAAAGACCAATTAACATGAATAGACCACCCAAACCAAGACTGATTAGTTTGTCAACGGGAGCCAGCAGATCACGAGGAAAATAACATAGTAGACATTGATAGATAAATATACTGCTAAAAGGAATAATAATGAAAAATAGTATCTCTTCGACTGGCAATCCAAAGATTAGAGGTTTCAGGTGATAAGCTTCGTTAAATCCCCACACGCGCCACTCCGTAAAAACCATGTCCCAAATAATAAAAGGAATCGCTACTAAAACAATGGCAGGAAATAATTTTTTCCAACTTGTGTAATAGTGTACTCTTTTATCAAAACTTAAAAGGAAAACAGGGATAAAGGAAAAAATATGCAGATTGAGGTATAACCATCTTGTTTCGAAAAGATCAACTTGAGTAACCAGTGGTACATCAAGATCTAATGGAATTTTTGAGATATTATCAACACCCCAGATTATCGCAACGAGCAGTAGCGGAAGTACTGCGAAAACCCATCTGATGATTAATTTATTCAAAGCAGGTTGAGCTGATTTTTCAAAGCAGAACTAAACAGCAGATACATCTTTTTCCCGTCGTTTACTCTTATCCTTTCCTCCTTGACCATACTTGCGGTGGATTTTTTAATCTTTTGAAAAAGGTTGATATAATATACATAGGCCAGGTAAACACCGAAACGTGCACTTTCCGGTAATTTCAGAATTCCCTCGTAACCGTGGTCAAAATCCGCTTTGATATCTGCCTCAATCATTTCCTTATCCTGATTGGTGAAATTAAGAAAATCAATTCCAGGAAAATAAACACGTCCGCGCTCGTTAAAATCACTTTTCATATCCCGCAGGAAATTTATTTTTTGAAAAGCACTTCCCAAACTTCTAGCGGAGTCTTTCAACTGGTTATATTTCTCTTCATCATTTTTAAAGAAAACCCGCAAACACATTAATCCAACCACTTCAGCAGATCCGTAAATATACTGTTTATACAGGCTATCTTCGTAGCGCTCAAAGTGTAAATCCATTTCCATACTATCTAAAAACGCGTCAATCAATTCCTGTTCTATGTTATATTCGTTGACCACTTCCTGAAAAGATTGTAATACTGGGTTTAAGCTTATTTTTTGCTCAATGGCTTCGTAAGTATCCGCACGAAATTTCTCTAATAATTCAGCTTTATTAAATTGATGAAACGTATCAACTATCTCATCCGCAAATCGCACAAATCCATAGATTGCATAAATCGGTGTTTGCAGTGGCTTAGAAAATAAACGGATACCCATCGAGAAAGAAGTACTATATCGATTAGTAATCAGCTGGCTACATTCGTGACATGTTTTCTGATATAAAGACATCATAGCAAAGGGGTTTATTTATATTCCTTGTCAATTTCAGTGGCTACTACTTGTCCGGAAATTAAAGATGGAGGAACTCCTGGACCGGGAGTAGTCAATTGACCTGCGTAATATAGGTTTTTTACTTTTTTATTTTTAAGTTTTGGCTTTAAAAATGCTGTTTGAAATAAGGTATTTGCCAAACCGTATGCATTTCCTTTATAAGCATGATAATCTTTTTTGAAGTCATTATGTGCAAAAGATCTTTTATAAATCACATGCTCTCGAATACGCTGCCCCGTCAAATTTTCTAAACGATTCATAATAATATTATAGTATTTTTCTCTGGTTGCCTCCTCATCCTTTAAGTCGGGTGCCAGAGGAATCAATAAAAACAAGTTTTCGTGACCTTCTGGTGCGACACTCTTATCCGTTTTTGAAGGGCAACAAACATAGAACAGAGGTTTGGAAGGCCATTGTGGATCTTCGTAGATTTCGGTGGCATGCTGCTCGAAGCTTTCGTCAAAAAAAAGGTTGTGGTGCTTTATCCCTTCAATTCTTTTATTAACTCCCAAATAGAATAATAAAGAAGAAGGAGCCATCGTCCGTTTGTCCCAATATTTCTCATTATAATTCTGCTTTTCAGGTGTTAATAACATTTGATCTACATGATGGTAATCCGCAGCCCCTACCACTACATCGGCAGGATATTCTTTATCTGCAGTCAATACACTAGTCGCGTGACCACTAGGAACCGTAATACTTTTAACTTCTTGATTGAGAATAATCTTAACGCCTTTTTCTTTGGCCAAATAAACCATTGCTTCGATAATCTTAAACATACCCCCCATCGGATACCAAGTACCCAAAGACAAATCAGCGTAGTTCATCAGGCTGTATAATGCTGGAGTATTCTGTGGGGTAGCTCCCAAAAACAAAACTGGAAATTCCAGTAGTTTGATTAATTTTTCGTTTTTGAAAAGTTTACGAACATGTGTAGACATTGGCTGAAAAAGCTGTAATCGGAACAAGCTTTTTAACACTCGTGCATCCGCAAATTCGAAAATAGAATGGCCGGGTTTAAAAACAAACTCATTCATTCCTACCTGATATTTATACTGCGCTTCTTCCAGAAATTTCTTTAAATTTTTGCTACTACCAGGTTCATACGATTCAAAAAGCGCGTATAAATCTTCTATTCTAGCTGGTACTTTCATGATATCATTCTTACCAAAATAAATAGAATAGGAAGGGTCTAATCTTTTAAGATCGTAATAGTCCGCTGTCTTTTTCCCAAACAATTCAAAATATTCGTCAAACACTTCGGGCATCCAATACCAGGATGGGCCCATATCAAAAGTAAAACCCGCTTCTTTAAATTGACGAGCTCGTCCGCCGGGAACGCTGTTCTTTTCCAGAATGGTGACATCGTAACCACGATCCGCAAGGCAGGTAGCTGTAGCTAAACCCGCAAATCCCGAACCTATTACAATTATTTTTTTACTCAAAGGAATGACTATTTGATTAATTTATTGAATGGAAAACAGCAGTTTAGAGTATTAGTTCAAGGGCAGAATAAAAAACCCTGTACAATTTCTCGTACAGGGTTTTAGTATTTTAAAGAAAGCTTAAAAGCGATTATGCTTTTTTACCTCCTTGCAGTTCATCCTGCAATACTTTCAGTTCGTCCCACTTACCAGCAGCGGCCAGTGCACTTTGCTGTGGCCAGGTGGTTGGGTCGTGCATTTTGTAACGATTTCCGGCAGCCTCAAGGATTCCCTTAAGTTTTTCAACTTCCGCGTCAGCTAGCTGAGCAAATGTTTTAATTCCACCGTTTTGTAACAACTCAGAAATCTTTGGTCCGATACCTTCGATCTTTTTCAGATCATCGGCAACTACTTCTTCAACTTCTTCGATTTCGATTTCTTCGTCTATTTCCACCTCATCAGAAGTAACCGCTTCTACTTGCGCCTTGGTAGCATCTTCGGCCAAAGCAGCACCTTCAGCTTTTTCTTCGATTTCTTCTACTATTTCAGGTTCTGCCGCTTTTGGTTCCGGTTTTACAGGTGTCTCTTTTTTAGCTTCTACCTTTGCAGGCTTGGCTTCTTCTTTGGTAGATTTACTACCTGCTTCGAGTTGACCTCTCAATTGAGAGAAGACATCCATTTCACCAAGGGTGGTACGTTCTACTTTAGACTGAGTAGTTTTAACCTTAGCACGAGTTTGAGTTCGTTCTTCCTGCTTATCTTTCTTAACCGCTTCACCTGCATCACGACGGATATCGTCTAAATAGCGAAGGTGAGAAACTAAAATACGCTTATCATCACGATTGAACTCAATTACTTTTACCGTAAGGATTTCTTCCACATTTGCCATACTACCGTCCTCTTTACGGATGTGTTTAATTGGGGCAAATGCTTCTAATCCATAAGGTAGTTGAACGATCGCACCACGATCATCTTTACGCAGAATAGTTGCTTCCTGATAAGATCCAACAGGGAATACCTGCTCGAAAGTATCCCATGGGTTTTCTTCGATCTGCTTGTGACCGAGAGAAAGCTTACGAGAATCCTTATCTATTTCCAAAATAACAATTTCGATATCTTCTCCTTTCTTTGTAAATTCAGAAGGATGAGAAAAGCGCTTCGTCCAGGAAAGATCAGAAATATGAACCATTCCACCAATACCCTCTTTCAATTCAACGAATACACCATATGGTGTTAAGTTTTTCACTTCACCGGTGTGGCGGCTACCAACCGGGAACTGATCTTCAATTGTACTCCACGGATCGTTAGAAAGCTGCTTGATACTAAGCGACATTTTTCGATCTTCACGATCAATTGTTACCACCTTAGCTTCGTGGTCTTCTCCGAGTGTAAAATATTCACGCGCGTTGATGGGCTGGTTGCTCCAGGTAACTTCTGATACGTGGATCAGACCTTCCACACCTGGCTGAATTTCGAGGAACGCACCGTAATCTTCGATATTGACAATCTTTCCTTTGACGGTAGATCCTTCAGAAATTTCCTGCTCCAATACTTCCCACGGGTGTGGTTGTAATTGTTTCAAACCTAAAGAAATTCGCTTCTTGTTTTCGTCAAAATCCAATACTACGACATTGATCTTCTGATTTAATGCAAGAATTTCTTTCGGGTGAGAAATACGTCCCCAAGAAATATCCGTAATATATAGTAAACCATCTACTCCACCTAAATCTAGGAAAGCTCCAAAGTCTGTTAAGTTCTTTACGAGGCCTTCCAGAACCTGACCTTTTTCAAGGCTGGCAATGATGGCTTCACGCTGTTCGGCCAAATCGCTTTCGATAAGCGCTTTGTGGGATACAACGGCGTTCTTAATTTGTTCGTTGATTTTCACTACTTTGAATTCCATGGTCTTACCCACGTATGCATCGTAGTCAATAATTGGCTTAATATCAATTTGCGAACCAGGTAGGAAGGTTTCCAAACCTGAACAATCCACGATAAGTCCACCTTTTGTTTTACTAACCACCGTACCTTTGATTACGGTACCGTTTTCGAAAGAGTCAACGATAGACTCCCATGCTTTTAGCAATTTAGCTTTACGTCGGGAAAGAACAAGTTGACCACGGTGGTCTTCTTGCTGCTCTACGTAAACATCTACGAAGTCTCCAGCTTTTAATTCTGGAATATCACGAAATTCTGATAAAGAAATTAATCCATCAGATTTGCAGTTAATATCCAATACTACGTCGCCATTATGGATAGATGAAACTTTCGCTTTCACGATTTCATTTTCCAGGACGGCAGTAAGGGTTTGCTCGTATTCGTTAAGATAATTTTGTGTTTCTTCCTCAGTGTAGGGAAGTGCGTGTAAATTTCCCTTGTCCCAAGGAAAATCATCGTGTGGTGTGCCACTCATATCATCTTGGTCAACGAGTTCTTCGAGGTTAATTTTGTCAACTTCCTCTTTAGCACTTTCGGTAGAGCCACCAGTCGTTTCCTCTACGGTAACAGGAGTTTCTTCTACTTCCTGATTTTCTGGTTTCTTTTCGTCTTCTAACATAAAGAATCCTAGATTTGTAGTCCCAATAAATTGAGACGGGTTAAACAATAATTTTTTAGAGGTGCAAAGGTACGATATTTTGGTAAAAAAAAGCAAATTCAGCAATCCCTCGCCTGAGTGTGTAAAAAATGGTAACTTTTTGTACTTTTATTCCACTTTTAGCGAAGCTCAATTATTTTTTCAACCAAGCTAACTAACTGATTATCAAAACCTAACATTAAAATAGAATGAATAATAACGAGAATAAACCCTGGCTAGAAAACTATCCTTCCGGAATTCCAGTCAATATCGACCCGGATAAATATGGTTCCCTTGTGGAAATGATTGACGAAACCCTGAAAAAATACGGGGATAGGCCAGCTTTTGTGTGCATGGGACAGGAGCTCTCTTTTTCCGATCTGGACACCCAAGCCAACGAGTTTGGTGCTTATCTGATTTCAAGGGGTCTGGAACCAGGGGATAAAATTGCGCTGATGATGCCCAATTTACTGCAATATCCGATTGCGCTCTTTGCTGCTCTGAGAGCAGGGCTCATCATTGTAAATACCAATCCACTTTATACGCCCAGAGAAATGAAACACCAGTTTGTGGACTCGGAGGTAAAAGCAATCGTGGTAGCGGAGAACTTTTGCAAAAACCTACAGCAGATTGTAGACCATACCAATATTAAGACCATTATTACCACCAGCATTGGAGAGATGCTTGGTGCCATCAAAGGCAGTGTAGTTAATTTTATGGTTAAGAAAGTGAAACGGATGGTTCCGGAATACGACTTGCCTAACGCAGTTACTTTTAAGGAAGCATTGTCTCAGGGTAAGAAATTTAAAATACCTTACCGAAAGAGTAATCCAGGAGATATCATTGCTTTACAATATACGGGAGGAACCACTGGTGTTTCAAAAGGAGCCATGCTGACCAACCGGAATTTAATCGCCAATATGGAACAGATTAAAAGTGCTATACTTCCATACATCACAGAAGGTAAAGAAGTGGCCTTGTCTCCCTTACCACTCTACCATATTTTTGCTTTTTCCGTTAATTGTCTGGCGTTATTAAATATGGGCTGCACCAATATTTTGATTGTAAATCCCCGTGATTTTTCTTCGATTGTAAAAGCATGGAAAGGGTATCCGGTGAGTCTTATGACAGGAGTCAATACTTTATACAATGGATTGGCCAATGATAAGTCTTTCCGACAACTTGATTTTAGTAATATGATTACTTCAATTGCAGGGGGAACGTCCGTTACGGATGCGGTAGCTGAACAGTGGGAAACACTGACGGGTAAACCACTTTCAGAAGGTTATGGTCTTACCGAAACTTCTCCCGTTGCTACCATGAATCCGGTTGATGGAACGGGCCGGAGAGGAACCATTGGCATGCCAGTTCCCTCAACTATTATGCGAATCGTGGACGAAGAAGGTAATGTGCTGCCACCCAACGAAGCCGGAGAAATTCAGATCAAAGGCCCACAAGTAATGAAGGGATATTTTAACCGCCCGGAAGAGACGGCGAATGTGCTCAATGACGGCTGGTTAAGTACGGGTGATATTGCCATGATGAGTGACGACGGATATTTTAAAATCGTGGATCGTAAAAAAGATATGATTTTAGTTTCAGGTTTTAATGTGTATCCAAACGAAATTGAAAATGTGCTAGCTTCTCATCCTAAAATTATGGATGTAGCCGCCGTAGGTGTGGCAGACGAAAAGTCGGGAGAAGTGGTTAAAGTATTTATTGTCAAAAAAGAAAAA
>CALLLR010000084.1 GCA_938008185.1 uncultured Saprospiraceae bacterium | reverse complement strand
TGGGGACGGGTGGGGATGGTAAGAATACCTTTAATGTATCTACGCTGTCGGCTTTTGTAGTGGCGGGCGCAGGGTATAAAGTAACTAAACATGGCAACTACGGTGTGTCTTCCGCTTGTGGTTCTTCGGATGTATTAAAATTTTTGGGCTACGAATTTACGAACGATGCAGGTATTTTACGGAAGCAACTGGAAACCAGTAATCTCTGTTTTTTACACGCACCGTTTTTTCATCCGGCTATGAAAGCCGTCGCGCCGGTCCGTCGGCAATTGGGGATCAAAACCTTTTTTAATATGCTCGGACCGTTGGTCAATCCCATTCAGCCACAACATAATTTACTGGGGGTGTATAATCAGGAATTATCCCGTTTATACCAATATATTTTACAAAATGAATCGAGAAATTTTTCGGTTGTTTATGCCCTTGATGGGTACGACGAAATTTCTTTAACGGGCCCAACGAGTATTCGTACCCGTGGGAGCGAAAAAATATATTTACCAGAAAGTTTTGGATTCGCACCTTTAAAACCAGCAGAATTATTCGGTGGCGATACCGTACCCGAAGCCGCCAGAATATTTACCAACGTCCTGGAGAATAAAGGAACTGCCGCGCAAAGAGACGTCGTGCTCGCCAACGCCGGAATGGCCATCCAGTCTTTCGAACCCAATTGGAGCTTACTCGACTGTGTCGCCAAGGCCAACGAATCTTTAACCAGCGGAAATGCGTACAATACTCTAACCTCAATAACCACTTAATAAAATGAATATCCTCGAAAAAATAGTCCAGCACAAAAAAAAAGAAGTAGCCGAACGCAAATCGCTCTATCCTGTTTCCTTATTAGAAAAAACAATCTATTATAATACGCCCGTAGTGTCTTTAAAAAAGTACCTGACCCGATCCGATAAATTAGGTGTTATTGCGGAGTTTAAAAGAAAATCACCTTCCAAGCCTGCGATCAATTTATACGCAAAAGTCGAAAAAGTATCTATTGAATATATGCAGGCGGGCGCATCTGCGTTATCGATACTGACGGATAAAGATTTTTTTGGCGGCAGTTTGGCAGATCTGACCGAAGCCCGAAAATATAATTTCTGTCCGATTCTCCGTAAAGATTTTATTATTGACGAATATCAATTACTGGAAGCAAAAAGTGCCGGAGCGGATGCGGTGTTATTAATTGCGGAATGTCTGGAAAAAGAACAAGTAAAAAATCTTGCGGCTACCGCCAATGGTTTGGGACTCGAAGTGCTGATGGAAATTCACGATATGAGTGGTTTGGAAAAACTTAATTCCCATATTGACGTTTTAGGGGTAAACAACCGGGATTTACGGGTTTTTAAAACCGATATTCAAAATTCGGTCAACATAGCGTCACAGATTCCCGCCGGACAGATAAAAATTTCCGAATCTGGCATCCGAACGGCAGAAGATATTGTTACACTTTTGAATGCAGGTTTCGATGGATTTTTGATCGGAGAACAATTTATGAAAAATGCGGACCCCGGAAGAGCGTGCAGCGAATTAATTCATCAGGTTTATCAACTCCAAAATTCTTAATTATGGAAATCAAAGTATGTGGTCTTAAAATCCCCACCAACGTGGAATCGGTACTTCAACTAGGCGTTCATTATGTCGGGTTTATTTTTTACGAAGATTCTCCCCGTAACATGGATTTATTACCCGAAGCATTTACGGGCTTTGATAAACTACATTCTAAAACTGTTAAAAAAGTAGGCGTATTCGTCAATGCTAAAATTGAGTTTATCCTTGAAAAAGTGAAGGCTTATCAACTTGATTATGTCCAACTACATGGTGACGAAAATGTTTTCTATTGTTCTAAATTAAAAGGAAAAGGTATTAAAATTATCAAAGCATTTTCGGTAGACGAAGATTTTATTTTTACGCAAACCGAAGCTTTTCAATATTATTGTGATTACTTTTTATTCGATACCAAAGGAAAAAAACGGGGCGGTAACGGAGCAGTTTTTGAATGGCGAATTTTAGAAAGATACAAAGGGAAAACCCCTTTCTTTCTCAGTGGCGGTATCCAACCCGAACACGCCGCCAAAATAAAAAGATTGAAACATCCCCTGCTGAAAGCCATCGACTTGAATAGTGGTTTCGAAATTGAACCAGGATATAAAAATGTCCAGGTAATCAGTGATTTTATTAATGACTTAAATACCGAGCGAGTAGGGGATTGGGGGTAGAGAATCAATGTTGAATGTTCAATATTGATTGTTAATTGAATACGTCTTTCGATTTTACATCTTCTTTCACTGAAATTCACCTATCCGATTTTTAAATAATAATTTTCAAAAATAAACATGATAACCATCTCTAAAGAAGGATACTACGGCCGTTTTGGAGGCGCGTTCATCCCGGAAATGTTACATCCCAACGTGGAGGAAATTCGGAAGACTTACGTCGAAATGATCAAGGACGAAACTTTTCAAAAACAGTTTCGGCAATTGCTGCGTGACTACGTTGGCCGACCCACACCTTTATTTCTGGCCGAGCGTTTATCCGAAAAATATAAAACCAATATCTTTCTTAAACGGGAAGATCTTTGTCACACCGGTGCACATAAAGTGAACAATACCATTGGTCAAATTCTACTCGCACAACGGCTTGGAAAAAAGCGGATTATCGCTGAAACCGGAGCTGGTCAGCACGGAGTAGCAACCGCCACCGTTTGCGCATTAATGGGTCTGCCCTGCGTTGTGTACATGGGCGCGGTCGATATCGAACGACAGCAGCCCAACGTCTCGCGGATGAAGATGCTCGGCGCGGAAGTACGCCCCGCCACCAGCGGAAGTAAAACGCTCAAAGACGCGACCAACGAAGCGATCCGGGACTGGATTAACAACCCAGAGGATACCCACTATATTATCGGTTCCGTCGTCGGACCACACCCATATCCGGATATGGTGGCCCGCTTTCAATCGGTCATTAGCGAAGAAATAAAATGGCAACTTGAAGCCGCCACGGGAAAATCAAATCCTGATCTGATCATTGCTTGTGTCGGCGGTGGAAGCAACGCAGCGGGTGCTTTTTATCATTATTTAAACGAAGATAAAGTTCGCCTCATCGCCGTCGAAGCCTCTGGTTTGGGTGTGGACAGTGGTGAATCAGCGGCCACTTCCGTTCTCGGTACCGAAGGAATTATCCACGGTAGCCGGACCCTCCTGATGCAAACACCCGACGGTCAGATTATCGAACCTTATTCTATTTCTGCCGGTTTGGATTATCCTGGCATTGGTCCGATGCACGCACACCTGATCCAGTCGGGTAGAGCCGAGGCAGTCCATATTACGGATCAGGAAGCCCTGGCTGCAGCTTACGATTTATCAAAAAGAGAAGGAATTATTCCCGCCCTGGAAACCGCCCACGCTTTTGCTGCCCTGGATAAAATTGCTTACAAAAAATCGGATGTGCTTGTGATCAATCTATCTGGTAGAGGAGATAAAGATTTGGATACGTACATTAAACATTTTGAGGAGTTTAATGAATGATTTATTAATGAAAAATTAATAATGCCCACGATCCTGGGGGGCAATTAACTGTGTCGAATCAGTTAGCTCAAATATACAATTAAAATATTGTATTTATAATTATTTGTTAATCAGTTTATTAGTTGATTGGTCTCTTTTTACGCAATGCTTGCGCAACAAAAAACACAGATTATTGAATAGTCCCCGATCCTGTCTGGAAAAGAAAATAGTTTTAAACAAATAAACAACAAAAAAAACCATGTCCCGTTTAGAAAACACTTTCAAAAATAAAAATAAAAACCTGCTCAACGTATATTTTACCGCGGGATTTCCGGCGCTTGAAGACACTGAAACGATCATTCGTAGCCTGTCTGAAAATGGCGTAGATGTGATTGAAGTAGGGATGCCCTATTCCGATCCGATGGCTGACGGACCGACCATTCAGCAGAGCGGAATGCAAGCGCTGGAAAATGGGATGAGTGTAGCCGTTTTGTTTTCTCAATTAAAAAAAATACGGAATCAGGTAGATACTCCGTTGGTTTTGATGGGCTACTTTAATCAGGTAATGCAGTTTGGCGAAGAAGCCTTTCTGGTGCGTTGTCAGGAAATAGGTGTGGATGGATTGATTCTACCTGATTTACCTTTGTCGGTCTACGAAGCGGAATATCAGGACTTATTTAAAAAATATGATTTGGCTCCCATTTTTTTAATCACCCCACAAACGAGCGAGGAACGAATCAGAAAAATTGACCAACTCAGCAGAGGCTTTATCTACGTTGTTTCCAGTGCCGCCATCACCGGAAACAGCAAAGAAATTTCTCCCGAACAACTCGCTTATTTTCAGCGAATTGAGAATATGAACCTTAGATTGCCCCGTATGATTGGATTCGGAATTTCGGATCACCAGAGTTTTTCTACCGCCTGTAAATACGCGGACGGAGCCATCATCGGCAGCGCCTTTATCCGTGCGCTCGAAAATGGAAAAGAGGATTTGGATAAAACGATCAAAACCTTCGTAAAAGGTATTCGGAATAATTAAAAAAATTAAAAACCTCGAAACAAAAAAATTACCTCCAAATAGCTCTTCGTTGAGAGGAATTTTAATTTTTTCTCTCGGATTTACGCAGGCAGAGAGCGACGATAGGAGGGAACAACTAAGTAAATACGAGATTAAAAAAAAATTAAAAACCTCGAAACAAAAATAACATGATCATTCAACTCGAAAAAAATATAACCTCCGACCAACTTACCCAACTCAAAGACAAACTCTCCGATATCAACTACACCACCAATCAAGTAAACACCCAGTACGGTAAATACATAATTGGTATTGGAAAAAAAGCCTTCGACATTCGGGCGATTGGAACCCTGCCAGGAATTCTGGATATTCACCGAGTCAGTGATGCCTACAAGCTCGTTTCCCGAAAATGGAAAACCAAAGATACCGCCATAGATTTGGGAGACGGTGTAAAAATTGGTGCCGGAGATTTTCAAATTATGGCCGGGCCCTGTTCGATTGAATCGGAAGAGCAGATCGAAAGAACGGTAGCCCATTTGGTCGCCAATAATATCAAAATCATGCGGGGCGGTGTTTACAAACCTCGAAGTTCTCCTTACTCATTTCGGGGTTTAGGCATCGAAGGACTTAAATTATTCTACCAAAAATGCAGTGCCGCAGGTATCAAGATTGTGACCGAAGTAATGATGACCGAGCAGATTGAACCCATGTACGACTACGTAGATATCTTTCAGGTGGGTGCGCGAAACTCCCAAAATTTTAATCTACTAGATGCATTGGGAAAAGTAGATAAACCCATTCTCCTGAAACGCGGTATCTCCGGAACGATCGAGGAATTGTTACAGGCCGCTGAATATATTTTTTCCAATGGAAATGAGCGAATTATGCTTTGCGAACGAGGGATTAGAACGTACGAAAAAGCTTACCGAAACACCCTGGACATTAATGCCATTCCCATTCTAAAAGAAAAAACACATCTACCCGTCGTCATCGATCCTTCCCACGGAATTGGCGTGCGACGCTTTGTCGAGCCCGTTGCGTTGGCGGGAATTATGGCGGGTGCCGATGCGGTCATTATGGAAGTACACGCTTATCCGGAAAAAGCTTTTTCGGATGGACAACAGACGCTAGATCATACGGAGGCAAAACGAACGTACGAACGTTTAAGAAAAACGGTGGCTTTTAAAAAGACAATTTGATGCAATTTGGAAGATGCTAACCAACCAAGCCGATGTAACGATAAAAATCCGTCACCAATAGCATCGATTCTTCCTGGTAAAAGAGCGGAGCGTCCAGCGTTTTTTGATGAGCTGTCATCAGTTCGGTATCTTTGTGTAAAAAAGTCGTAAGCGTTTTAGTGATCTTAAAAAAGCGTTCCATTTCAAACGGTTCCGGAATTTTAGTGCTGCCGATTTTTTTCATTGTACTGGCAAATTCCGGATAAAAGTAAACGGCATATTCCGTAGGATATCGAAAGGCAAGATACATAGAGATGACGTGATTTTCCAAATGATAATGATTGTTTTCAATGCTGGTGGGATGATCTTCCTTGTAATCCTGCATCATCACCTCACAACCAAATTGAAATTTAGAAATCCGATTTTCAATCGCCTTTGTTTCATCAAATAACTCCCGGAACATAGCTCGAACAAAGTCTGAATTCTGGTGGATAAACTCCAGCATTCTTTTTTTTGGTTTGAAATTATCCCCGGTCCACCAGCGGCGGGTATGCGAATTTTGTAAACTCGCAGCAAACATTTTTGAAAAATCTGGTGCTTCCAAATCCCAATTTTTCTGAAATACTTTTTGAGACTCCCAGGAGAACAATTCTCGCCGTCCTGGATTTTCTTTTAAAAATTTTTTATATACCTCAAGGTAGGATTGAATTTTTTTTAACTGCATCGCTTTTTCAGAATTGATATTCCGCAAAGGAACTTAAATTTTACCATTTCTTAATTAATACGGGCTATAAAGTCGACTTTAACGATTAACAAAGTTTAGCTCAATTTGAAAAAAGTCTCTTGGGCGACGGTAAAGAATCGAACATTAGGGCTTTTATGCTGTTGGAATGATGCTGGACAGAATTAAGTTAAGATTAATCAGGCTGGCTTTTACCAATTTATTAAACATTTTAAAATAAAATACCATCATGGGATTTTTAGATAATATAAGAAATTCAAAAAAAAATAATTTACATCCCAATTGGAAAACCCTGGATAGTGAAACGCAGCTAAAGGAAATTATCAACGGCTCGCACGAACGTCCAGCCATGATTTTTAAACATAGCACTACCTGTGGAATCAGCGCAGGAGCAAAACACCGGTTGGAGTCAAACTGGGAGATTGATCCGGAAAAAATGGACTTTTACTATTTAGATTTGCTGAATTATCGCCCCGTATCCAATCTGATCGCATCAACGCTAAATGTGGTACATCAGTCCCCACAAGTTATTTTGGTTAAAAATGGAGCGGCGGTCTACAATACTTCTCACCACGCGATTGACCTACAGGCGGTTAAAGATGCGTTGGCTGCTGTTTAATCTTGAGAATTCCTCGGGGTTGCCCCGAGGGCACACGTTAAAGAGGCTGATTAACCAACTAATCAGTGAATAGTTTTGCTCAATACCCCGACCTCGGGGAGCTTTATTTCCCCCAAAACATGGCCTAGTGCCTCGGGAACTAAATAACCGACACCTTATGCGGTCTCTTTTTTCATCATACTTCTTTGCTTATCAGTCGGGTAGCTACGGCTATCCTCCTTCTGCGCGCATTGTTTGATAAAAAAATAGCCTCGCCTAAGGTATCCTTTACTTTGATCCCGAGGCACTAGTATACCACCTAAATAGCTATCATGTTTTTATTCTTGTTA
>CALLLR010000083.1 GCA_938008185.1 uncultured Saprospiraceae bacterium | reverse complement strand
ACGGTTGCCGCCTACGTTTCCGTTATTTTACCGATCGCAATTCCAAAGCTGTACACCTATTTTGTTCCACCCGAACTTGCGGAGATGGTACAATTCGGGATCAGGATTGAAGTAGTTTTTGGTAAAAGTAAACGCTACGCCGCTCTGGTCGTCGAACTACACGACGAAGCGCCTAGCGAATACAAAGCGAAATCTCTATTATCGATTATTGATGAAAAACCCATCATCACCGAACTTCAATATAATTTATGGCAATGGGTATCCAAATATTATTGTTGCTCACTGGGTGAGGTAATGAACGCAGCACTCCCCGGAAACTTTAAGCTTTCCAGTGAAACCCTCGTCACCTTAAGTCCCATTTACGACCCTAATTATCAAGGCCTCAACAACGCCGAATTTATGGTCTGCGAAGCCCTCAGTTTTCAACAGGAACTCAGCGTAGATGCCATCAGGAAAATTTTAGACAAAAAAAATAAGCAGGCCGTTTATCCCGTCGTCAATAGTTTACTACAGAAAAAAATTATTTATTTAAAAGAAGAACTAAAGGAAAAATACAAACCCAAGACCGTCACCTGTGTTCGTCTTACGACTACTTATCAGGAAAATCCAGAATTATTACAGGAAGCTTTTGAACTATTAAAAAGATCAGATCGCCAGGTAGAAACATTGATGGCTTATTTGCAATTAGCAAAAGAACATAAATTTGTCAAAAGACCGGACTTGTGTAAAAAAGCGAATGTAGATACCAGCGTCATTAACGCAATGGTAAAAAAAGAAGTTATAGAGTTATATGACCGAGAAGTCAGTCGGATTAATCCTTACGCGGACGACCTGATTGATCAAACCACTTTGTCGGTACAACAAGAAAGAGCCGTCACTGAAATTAATGCTTTTTTTGAAAAACAATCCGTTGTTTTATTACACGGTGTTACCAGTAGCGGGAAAACGAGGGTTTATATTGAAGCCATTCAAAAGGTACTGGCGGAGGGAGGGCAGGTGCTTTATTTAATTCCGGAGATTGCGCTGACGGTGCAGATCGTATCCAGATTACAAAAAATATTTGGAGATCAAATCGGTGTTTTTCATTCTCGTTTAAATAATAATGAGCGAGTGGAAATGTGGCATCTGGTAAAAAAAGGAAAACCGATTATCATGGGCGTTCGCTCCAGTTTATTCTTACCTTTTGAAAACCTCCAACTAATTATTGTAGATGAAGAGCACGACACTTCTTTTAAGCAGTACGATCCGGCTCCTCGTTACAATGCCCGTGATACCGCCGTTTACCTGGCTCATCTCCACGGCGCTAAAGTAATTTTAGGAACGGCCACTCCTGCTCTCGAAACGTTTTACAACGCTCAACAAAAAAAATACGGTCTGGTCACGATGAACGAACGCTTTGGTGGAATCACCATGCCAGAGATTATTTTAGTGGATGCGCTAGCTGAATTTAAAGAAAAAAAACTACAGGCACATTTTACCACCGTATTATTGGCTGAACTGAAAAAAGCACTGGACAACGGAGAGCAAGCCATTCTCTTTCAAAATCGCCGAGGATATGCGCCCACTATTTTTTGTAAAAATTGTAACTGGAGTCAGGATTGTAAAAATTGTGATGTCAGCCTCACCTACCATAAGTTTACCGAAAATCTTCGCTGTCATTACTGTGGCTACCAGATGCCCATTCCTCCGGCTTGTCCCGCTTGTGGAGAGCATCAACTCGACACCCGAGGATTTGGAACAGAAAAAATTGAAAACGAATTAAGCAAACTACTACCTAAAGCCAGAGTGGCCCGTATGGATTTTGATACCGTTAAGGGTAAGAGTTCACACGCGAATCTCATTCATCAGTTTGAAGATCGCCAGATTGATATTCTGGTGGGCACGCAAATGGTAACCAAAGGTCTGGATTTTGAAAATGTCAGCATCGTGGGCGTATTAAGCGCGGATCATTTACTGAAATTTCCTGATTTTCGATCTACCGAACGAACCTTCCAGATGATCACTCAGGTAAGTGGCCGGGCGGGCCGTAAGAAAAAACGTGGAAAAGTAGTTGTTCAAGCCTTTAATGTCAAACATCCGGTAATCGCTGAGATTATTAAAAATGATTATCAGGGATTTTATCAACGAGAGATGGAAGAACGCCAGACTTTCCAGTATCCACCTTTTAACCGACTCATCCAAATAACCTTTAAACACAAAGTCGCCCGTACTGTCAACGAAGCCACCAGACTCTACACGCATCTGGTAAGAGAGCAGCTGGGAGAACGCGTCATTGGACCAGCAGTCCCCGGAATTCCCAGGGTTCGTGGTCAATATATTTTGGTGCTAATGATTAAAATGGAAAAAAAATCTGAGATAATACAAAAAATCAAAAGTTTCCTGGAATCCACTGCTCGCACTACTAAATCCGAGAAAGGCTTCTCCTCGGTAAGGATCAATATTGACGTGGATCCACAATAATGAATTTCAAAGCAACTATAAAATCAGATCAGTTTTATTAATTAAAGTACCCTGTAATCATCGGATTATCACCCGTTTGCCACTTTCCAGCCTTGTTTTTAAAGAATTAAGGCCAATTTCTTAGAAAAATCATTATAAAATCCTACATTAGGGCGATTGAATTTAAAAATAATTAAGTAAAATATTTATACGTCTTAAAAAAGACCCGTTTCACCCCGAAACAACAAATGATAATTCCACCAAAAAGTCATTAAAAAACATACTACTACTTCACACTACGAATTAACTTCATTGATAATAGTTACCTAAATCAATTTTTTAGGTCATAACTAATGTTATCTGTTAATTCCTAAGGAAAAAACTTATAAAAACTAACTAATTACATTTTTTAACTAACACCTAATTTTTCTATGAGGTATCGAGCATTTAGAACAAAGAAGGATAATAACTTCCATTTCCAATTTCTTACGGAGAAAGGAGA
>CALLLR010000082.1 GCA_938008185.1 uncultured Saprospiraceae bacterium | reverse complement strand
CCGGGGTTGAGCCGTCCTTCTCCGGTGAGGATGATACCTGCTAGTGGACAAGTTTCTCGACCCATTTTGGCGGCGACCATTTCGACCGTTCGGACCGACTCGTTGGCTCGTTTATAACTAACAACCAGTAACTGATTATTTTGTTTATGAATATTTTCAACATCATAAACCAGCGAGCCGGGAATAATTTTTTCAATACGGTTCAGTAATTTTTTTTCGTGACAAATACTTCTCCCTTTGATGGCCTCTTTTACCGTATACATGATGGGGTAGGACATTCGTTTTTCGTAGGGTAGCAGACCGAGAAGTGGAATGCCCATTTGGTCCAGTTTTTTACCGACGTAATGTTTTACCTTTTCCATCTTTTTGGGTAGCACCTTATTAACGATGACACCGATGATGGGAACGTTTTGTTCCCGAAATAAAGCGAGGGACATATTGAGTTTGTCAATGGTATTCCCGATGCCACCTTCTACGACCATGACGACTTTAGCGTCCAGTAATTTTGCGACATCTGCGTTGGAAAGATTGACGATACTTCCTACTCCGGGATGTCCGGTCCCTTCGTAGACGACCACTTCGTTATGCTGGTGTAAAAACTCAGCAGCTTCCAGAATATTTTGGCGGTAAGGGTATTGTTCAGGATTATCCAGATAAGCGGTTGTTGCGCCACTTCCCAATATGACGGGACTATGAAATTTTTGCGAAAGCTCAAAATTCATAATCTTAGAAAAAAGAAAGGCATCTTTATCTACGGTAAGATTTTCAAAATCCTTTACTTCTTGCCCTACGGGTTTACAGTAACCTACCCCCTGAAGGTCTAAGCTGCTAAGCGCTGCGGTTAAGCCCAGGGTAGAAGTTGTTTTTCCGACGTGTTGTCCGGTGGCGGCAACGTAAATACTTTTTTTCATGTTTAATTTGATTTGTCCACGTACTTAGATCTTGTGTAAAAATAGGAAAATCATTCGAGTGTAGTCGGCATGGGGATCAATACCTGCTCTATCATGAGATTCCCGAAGCTAGTGGTACTCCCCGATTGGCTTAAATTAGCCAAAAGCTTTTAAAAATTCTTCTAAAAATACTTATCTTTCCTTTTCAAATTAAAAACGTCTTCTTATGTATTCAATTCTTTTACACAGTCACTCCGGTATTCGCTGGGTTGTTCTTATTCTGCTTGTTCTGGCAGTAGTCAATAATGGAATGAAATGGCAATCCGGCAAAGCCTTTACGGATAAAGACCGGAAGCTTAACCTTTTTACTATGATTTCTTCGCATATTATGTTATTGCTCGGAATCGCGCTTCTTTTTATCAGCCCTAAAGTAAAAATAGGAGAAGGTGGTATGAACGAAGTAGCCCGGTTTTTTATGACTCAGCACATGACGTGGATGATTGTAGCCATCATTCTGATCTCCGTTGGTAATATTCGTTCTAAAAAATTAATTGGTGATAAAATAAAATTTAAAGCAGCCTTTATTCCTTTTCTACTAGCGCTCGTCGCAATTTTATACGCCATTCCGTGGCCGGGCAGAGGGTACGGTGGAGGATGGTATTGAGAAGTTCTGAAAGTAGCGTCTTCTGTGTATTTTATACCGTTAATTGGTGAATCGTTAATTAGTCCCGCTAACGGGTTATATTTAAAATAAATATTTGGAGAATTCTTATTGACCCACATTTTAAAAATAAAGGAAGCCATACGCTCGGATATTTAGTTAAAAAAATACTCAAATTTTTTATGGGAAAGGTGATGAGCAGATTAAGTCTGATGCTAGTGATGAGCTGTTTGATACCGGATTTGTCGCTTTTATCAGCACAAGATAAATGGTTTGAGGTTCCGCTTTCTGAGCGAATTGCCAGCTATGATATTGACGTAGTGCTAGATACTGCTGCTCATTATCTAAAGGCAACCCAAACGATCTATTGGCAAAACCCTTCTGATGATACCATTCGTACGATTCCTTTTCATCTATATTTAAATGCTTTTAAAAATACCGAGTCTACTTTCTACCAGGAAAGTTACGGATCTGGTCGGTTTCCAGATGCAGCGCATACTACCGAAGCCGACTGGGGCTGGATTAATATTGATAAAATAAAAATTGAAGACGGCGAAGATATCAGCAGCCAACTTCGATATATTCATCCCGACGATGATAATACGAAAGATCGGACGGTTGTCGAGCTTGTTTTATCCACGCCAATTTTACCGCGCGCCAAAACCATTTTAAAATTAAACTGGACCGCTAAAATTCCCAAAATAAAAATTCGTACCGGTTACAGCAAAGATTTCTATTTACAGGCGCAATGGTTTCCGAAAATTGGGGTTTACGAACCCGCCGGGACGCGCTTTGCAAAGACCGGACAGTGGAATTGCCACCAGTATTATCCAACAACGGAGTACTACGCAAATTTTGGAAACTATAATGTTAGCATTAATGCTCCGGCAAATTTTATGGTAGGTGCGTCGGGCACCCGCACCAAGGTAGATGCCCAGGCCAACGGAACCAGTACACACTATTTTCACGGAGAAGATATTATTGATTTTACCTGGACGGCCTCCCCAAATTTTGAGGTAGTCAGAGAGGAATATTCGGGAATTGAACTTGAATTATTGATAAATTCGGAATACACCTGCTGTACAGATCGCTACCTCGAATCGGCCAAATATGCCATCGATTATCTGGGGGAAAAACTCATGCCCTATCCTTTTCCAAAACTTACCATAGTTGTACCACCACTTCACGGCATCAACGCTGGTGCAATGGAATATCCCACCCTTGTCACTGCGCCGGGGATGTACGGTTTTCCGGATTGGCTGCGGTCGCCTGAATATTTTGTGATCCACGAATTTGTCCACCAGTATTTTATGATGATGGTGGCGACCAACGAATTTGAAGAAGCCTGGATGGACGAAGGATTTACTTCTTACTGGAAATCCCGAATCCTGGATGATGCTTACGGGGTCAAAAATTCGGTGATTGATTTGCCGTGGGTACGAATGGGCGCCATGGAATTTTTTCGGAGTCGTTACGTCGGAATGGATAATATTCACCTGGCGGAAAGCACCCGAGCGGGCTGGGAATATCCCAATGGATCACCGCGTGCCCTCTTTTATTCCAAACCCGCTACGTGGCTTAAAACTTTGGAAGGTGTTGTAGGAATTGACAAGATGGATGAGCTGATGAAAACTTATTTTAACCGCTGGAAATTTAAGCATCCTTGTCGCTACGATTTTATCGACGTGGTAAACGAAGTAGTGGGTGAAAACATGAACTGGTTTTTTGATTATGTGCTTTATGGAACTGGGGCTTGTGACTATGCGGTGGGAAGTATTCAACACGTTGAAATGGCAACGGCGGACTTTGGGGTCTGGGAGGATAGCCTGATGGTGAAAAAACAAAATCCGCTCAAAAAATACCGGGCAAAGGTGGTGTTAGAGCGACTCGAAGATATTCAATTACCCGTAGATGTTTTGGTGCATTTTGCGGACGGAACGGAAGTTTGGGAACGTTGGGATGGGAAAGCACGGACTCACGGACTCACTTACGATACGGACGCACGGATAGATTATGTGGAGATTGATCCGCTGCAAAAAATATATATGGACATTAATATTTTAAATAATAGCAAAAGGACAAAACCGGATACCCGTAGCATTTGGGCGTACGTGAGTAGCTGGGCGATGCGGATACAGCAGGTTTTTCAGGGAGTTAGTTTTTTTATTTAACTCCCAAAAATTTCTGTCATTTCCGCCTCCCAGCCTCCAAAAGGAGTAGCTGCATTCGCGCAAATTTTCAGGAGTTAATTTTTTAAATGAAAATAATAAACGCGTTAAAATATGGGTTTAAGTTGGCTAGCCTCAATGTAAAATTGTGGAGTCTGCTTTATCTGGTCAATCTGCTTTTTGCGGGGTTGGTGGTGGTGCCGATATTATATTATCTGGGAGATGAACTGGCGTTGACCAAAGCAACCGACCGACTGATTGGAGGATTTGACTTTACGTTGTTTAGTGATTTTTTAAATCAGAATCCTGAGTTTTTACGGTTGTTGAGTACGCAAACGTTGGTAGTTGGAATTCTTTTTATCTCGTTGTATGTTTTTCTGACGGGCGGAATTTTGACGCGTTTAAAAAATATGGAAACGGATCTGCACCGGCTGGGGAATTTCTGGATAGGTTGTGGAAAGTATTTTTGGCGACTGTTGCGGTTATCGTTTTATTTTACGCTGGTCCATTTGAGTGTGGCTGGATTATTTTTAGCTATTTTTAGTTGGTCGGTAAAAGGCGGATTGGAATATTTTACGAGCGAGGCGGCCATTTTTTACCGGGCTAAAATCTGCTTATTTTTTTACGGATTTATTGCACTGTTCTTTTTTATGGTGCACGATTATGCCAAGGTATTGGTGGTTTCAAGTAGTCGCCGTTCTGTTTTTCGGGAATTTTGGGGTAGTTTTAAATTTGTTTTTAAAAATATTGGAACTACGTTTGGACTCTATTTGTTGTTGTTTGGGCTCTTTGTTCTGACGAGTATTTTATACTGGACGTTGGACGGAATAATTCATCGAATGGGTATTCCTTCGCTGGTTTTATTTTTGACGGGACAAGTGTACGTGTTGTTACAGATTGGGTTTAAGCTGGTGAATTTGGGGAGTGTGGTTAAGATAATGAAGAATGGTGTTAATGAATAATTAATAATGCCCGGCGATCGTGTGTGTTAATGAATAATATTTTTCTGTTATGTAAATTAGGTTTTATTTTTAATTTTTTAATCTTGCGATTGAGTGAAGCAAATGGCAAGTAGCGAGCAGCAAATAGCAAATTTATGAAAGCCCTTATCGTCGAAGGCGGTGCCCTCCGTACCGTATTTAGTGCAGGTGTTCTGGATGCCTTTTTGGTCAATAAATTTGATCCGTTCGATTTGTATATCGGTGTGTCGGGTGGGTCAATGTCGATGACCTATTTTTTAAGTAAGAGCTATCAGGCGACGTACGAGATTACCAAAAAAATTATCGTGGATACGGAGTTTATGGGGTTGAAAAATATATTTTCGGAAGAAGGATATATCAACTTAGCGTATCTGCAGGAATACGCGGATCGATCTTATCCACTTGATATTCCTGGTCTGGAAAAAGTATCCAGAAATAAAAAAATAGAAATCGTTGCGACCAATATTGAAGATGGAAAACCTGTTTACCTCTGGCCTACGATTCAGAACTGGCGGGACTGTCTTAAGGCCTCGAGTACCTTACCTTTTTTGACCAAAGGCTATTACTGGGTCAACGACCTGAAGCTGATGGACGGAGGTTGGTCCGATCCGATTCCCGCCCGACGGGCCATTGAATCAGGAGCCGATCAAGTGGTGATCATTCGGTCGCAACCGTTGGTCTACCGTTCCGACTGGCACTATTTGGGTATGTTGGGGCAATTTATCAACCGCAATAATCCCGCGATGAAAGACCTCTTCGCACGGGAGCATATTGTCTATAACGAAGCTCTGGATTTTTTGGCAGAAGAACATACCGAACAAATCATCCAGATCGCACCACCAGATTATCTAAAGACGACGGCGTATTCGGCGACGGAAGAAAAACTGACGATTGATTACCGGACAGGACTGGATATGGGGTTGCGGTTTATGGAGGAGTATGGGGGCGGGTTTTGAGGAGAATGTCTGAATGAGGTGTTGTGAGTAAAATAAAACTGGCCGCCAGAGTTTGACGGCCAGTTTAAAAGTTATTTTAAGGAAGTAGGAAAGTTTAGCTTACTAGAGTATACTAAAATGTTCCAGTTGGTATATCTTTTTTTAATTAGGTATTATGTCCTGTAGTTAAAGATACCCGCTTTGTGGAATGCTCGACGAGTAATTGATAATGACGGTGGTCAAAAGAAATAGAAAATGATTTGGGAGAATCATTAGATTGAATAATTGCTTTTCCTTGTGAAGTAAAATTTATAACGATTCCTTTAAAATAGTTTAAAATTACATTATCGATATTCTCCATTGTACTATAGAATATTTCAATGCTTGATACTAGTCCATCTACCGGATTGTTAATAGAACAGTTGAACTCATCAAAATTGATAATAGGATATTCTCCTATCTTGGTTTTTATGTCAACTATTTTATTTTTTTTTATTGAAAATAAAGGTCCATCAAATTTGATCGAAACTTCGACAAAGTTTTTCATCTCTTTTTGAAAGATAAGGATGAGTTCATTTGTTGAATCGATCTGAGTGAAATTACCAATTTGAAATAATCCACCTTTCAAAAAAAACTGTAATAAGGTTGTACCTATTATAGGTTCTAACATTTTCTCATCAAATTGGTAATTTATCATAAGAATCTAATTTTTATCGGAGTTCCACCTGGTCTTACTCTAAAACTTAATGTGAAACCTCCTGTTGTGTTTGAATTTGGGTAAAATTTTATTTCAATATTGCCATTTAAAATTCTGTAAGTTTGTTCTAATGGTTGTGTAGGATTAGGATATGGGCCCATTATGTCAGGGAAGAGACTTTTGAACTCATTCCAGAAGTTATTTGGATTGGCAACATCAAGAAGTTCTATTCCCGTATTTCCCCCTTTCCATTTCAACTTACCTAAAAAGCCAGTAGTATGATTTTTTATAGTTATCAAGAACTTTCCAATCACTTCATCTCCAAATTGCTCCAGTTTGGCGATTGCTCTCCATGCCTTTGCAGCTTTACCTCCTAAGTCAATTCCGTCTAATGTTAATGATACTGTTGCTAAAGCTGGAATTTTTGTTTTAACAATATGAAGAATGTTTCCTAGAAAATCTAAAATCTCTCCTTGTCCTAAGTTTCTAACTGCATCTGCTACTTCTGCAGTACTTGCTGGGCCGTATTTTATTGCAAGTTTATAGGCAACCTCAATACCAATTTCTCTCAACAATGGCCACATCCACCCAGGTATTGTAGCGTGATCTTCCACAATATAACTAGAAAAGTCAATATTCGTTGCCAATAGAAATGCATAAACTTCACTTGCCTCTCGTCTAGCTTGAATTAATAAGTTTGTTCTATTAATTAAGAAGTTGTCAATCTGAGATAATGTCTGATTATCAAGTGATAATAAATAATTTATTGTTGTCGTATCGAAATTTAGATCATGCTCAACCGTAATCTCAAATAAAGTTGTAGCTCTGTTCCTCCGCTCCTCTGCTTCCCCTGAAGGTCCCCCATTAATTAAATAATCATTTATTGATACTCTAAAATGTTTCATAAGAGGATCTTGTATCCAGTCACTTACCGCAGGTGATAAGGCTCGGTAGAAACTATCAAGGATTGAAGGTGCTGCAGAAGTTAAATCAGGAATAGTGATTGTTAATCTTAAAATATCCTGTAAAACAAATACGGAAATTGCATCACTATTGTGTGAGTTGAGATAATTGTCTAAGACTCCTATATTTATTTTACCTATTCCTTGAGGAACCAGATTAATTAGTATACTTAATTCTGAGGTGCTTAATCCAGCAGTATTTCCGTGATTGTTCATGAAATTAATAAACCTTTGCACTTGGGCTTCACTATAATCGTCTGAATTGATGAATTCAATAATGGTTATCATGTAATTAGGATAAGTAACTATAGCCACAATATTTGGGTGGGTAGCTTCCCAACCAAAACGTTCCATCAAGAAAGCGATTAAGGCTTGCTCATCTGAACTGTTGATGAGTTCAGATATGGGATCATCGTTATTACTGCCTCCTCTTCTTGAAGGAAAATTAATTGTGAAATTTATGCCGTTAAAAAACCAGTTTCCTAAATCAACGTTACCTTGATCTAATGATCCTCCTTGAGTGCAGCAATCGGAATCACATAATGTATATCCAGTAGAATTGCTTATTCAGACGCATTGTACCATTTCGTCGACTCCGATTCCAACCCATTGACAATTATTATTATAGTTGCCACAATCTCTTTCTTGCGCAACTAGTTGTTGTCTGTTTATGAAGAAATTAATTAGATTATCAATGTTTGTTGCCTGACTTGAATTAGGATATTGACTATAAATGAGTGTATAGAGGTTGGTATTATAGACTCTTACAGAAACCGTTTCGTCTTTTGCAAAGGAAAAACGGATCAGTGATTTTATGGTTTCTTTATCCGAGGCAAATGCTGGCACATAAACAGATTCAACTCCATATTCTTCATAAATTCCAAGAACTTGTCCCATATCCCAAGCTGGGTAACCAATTGAGTTGATTAGTAACTCAACTTGATCCTCAGTAGTATTAACATAGAATGTTTCATTTGCTTTTAATAAAAAAGGATTTACTTCGTTCCTGTTCTGGGCTGATGTGGAAGAAGAAGATATGAAATCCATTGAAAAGAAATCTGCGACTTGACTGGAATATCTTTTCATAGATGTTGGTGATTAGGTACACTCTTTCGTGGAGGAACAGAAGGAATGAGTTGATAAAATTGTTTTTTATAAAAGAAGGGAGTTTGTTATGTGCACTAACAATAAAACAAGAATCAGGACTTAATAGATAACTAGCAATAAATTTGTTATAAAAAACAAAATATAATAATAATTATTAATGTCATAAATTAATATTTTAGACTTAGACTTAGACTTAGAAGGGGATTCTAATATTTGGTTATCACAGAATTTGGGTAATTCGATTTTTTATTCAGAGGTTTGTATTTCGAAAAGTATGTTGTTTGTTTTATTATCTAAGAAAATTAGCAATGAAAGACCTCTTCGCACGAAAACACATTGTTTATAACGAAGCCCTGGATTTTCTCAACGAAGAACACGTGGAGCAGATCATTCAGATCGCGCCACCAGATTATCTAAAGACCACGGCGTACTCTGCGACCAAAGAAAAATTGACGATTGATTACCGGACGGGACTGGATATGGGGTTGCGGTTTATGGAGGAGTATGGGGGCGGGTTTTGAGGGGAGTGTTGAATGTCCAATGCTAAATATTTAATTTCAAAGATCAACAAACAACTCTTCCATTTTTAGATTATTCTGTACCAGATAATTATACTTGTTTTTTGCTACGCCGTAGGTGGTAATCATCGTTAAAAAAATTGCTTTATTCGT
>CALLLR010000081.1 GCA_938008185.1 uncultured Saprospiraceae bacterium | reverse complement strand
CATATGGACTGGTAATTTTAAATCTGCTCTGCGTTAGAAAATTCCTCATTATGCTACGGCATAACTCCGGATTTTCTGCCTTGATCAGCTGTAAAATTACTGCCTCCATAAACTCACTAACTTATTGCCCAAGGCACTAGTACTGCAATGTTTTACTTTAAAATAATTTTTCCATCCACACTATTTCCTTTTTGTGTCTGTACCTGATAAAGGTAGCTACCCGCTGCCAGCTCGTTTCGCGAAAGCTCTACCCTGTTGGAAGCTAAGTTTGCTAGCTTCCGTACCAGCTGTCCATCTATACGGTAAAGATCGACGGAAAGGATTGAGTCCTCTCCAGAGATTTCGAAATTAAGTTGGTCGGTGGCGGGATTGGGGAAGACGGAGATGCTGGGATTTAATAGTTCTTGTTCGTTGGTATCAACATTAAGATTGCAATAGAAATTACTAAAATATAGAGGTTTTAGTAATTCTGCAGAAGCAATCAATTCTGTTATGTCCGGACAAAGTTGTTCAGGTTGTGGTTGAACGATTACGGCAAAAGTCATATCGTTAATTGTTCCGGGATCAAGTCGTTCGATACCCATCGACATAAAAAAACGTCTATCACGAATCGGTGAGGCTTGACTACACATCGACCATCCATCGGGATCAGCGGGATTATCGGGGACCAGAAGCTTTACAGCCTCCATCCCTGGATTTATAAAAGGCTCCGAATCCGCACGAAAGCCGGACAAAAGATAATAATACGCCATAGCATTAGTTGGATATGTAGGAGCGGGAGGAGTAACCATTTCATTATTATAAAAAGTAAAAACAGAAAAATCAGCGTCATCCCCGAATTGGTCCAACGCCGGTCTTAGAACTTTCACCCCAAAAATTGGCGGCGCTTCCGAATAGGTAGCTACCTCCTGGCAAATTTCGCTTTGATTTACCATTTTGATCAATAAAAGGAGCAAAGCCAATATCTATATTATCAGGCATATCAAAACCATGGACATCGTTAAAAGAAGTATTTCCATTACCTGGCCAACCCAGAATGTTCAAAGGTATAGGATCATCCAATTGATTGTTATCTTCAAAGTCATCTCGGTAGCTTTCAATTTCTGTATTGTCAATTTTAAAAAAACGATCCCAGTTAGTACAGGATTCACTAGTAGTCGTACCGTCCTCGCTTAACGGGCCTGGCCAGTAACCAACCATACCGTCTTGTTCATAAGTCTGTCCGGACAACTTCAGGTTATGACCATCATCAAGACCACCCATCCAAAAATTACCAGCAGCGATTAATCCAGGCAATACACCCTGGCTATTTTCACTCGCGGGCCATTGGTAAGCAGAAGGTCCCCCCTCCTCACTCCCACTCCAAATCCCGGAACTACTTAATCTTATTTTAGCGTTTCCACCAAAAAAGGTCTCCGTAGCGGTCCCTACTGTACAATTGGATTGTCCATAAATTCTATTGTTTAAAGTAGATAGTATAAAAATAAAAAAGTATAAATAGCATAAGAAATTTTTCATCGATTCGTCCGTTTGTATTCTTAGTAATCTTACCTGAATTAAATGTAGAAGTAATTTCTTTTGGTAAAAACACCTACCACAAAAAATATAATAATTGGAATAGAGAGATAAAAAGTTTTCATAGTCTATATTTTTTGTTGGTAGATGATTACCCAATAAATATATCTATAAACGGTCGACTGACCAAGCAGCATTGTGTCAGAGGTATGTTTGACTGTATAAGCTGCTATAATAAAGTAGTGAATGGACATTCACTTTTCGATCCATGATCTTTTTACCTACGCCAAATGACCAGGCGATCTTTTGAAAAATCAATTGTAAAGGGATGACGACGGAGAAATGGATAACCTAAAATGCCGTCCAGTTGTACCCCGTAGGCTTGATTGAGTGCTTCTAAATCAGAAAACATAAACCCGAGTTGGGTATAACTTAAACTCAAACACTCCATTTCTGTCAGTGTGAAATTCCGAACCATTAGGGTTGACTGAGCGATCGTCCGTACTTTCCCTACTCGAAGTTCCTGCGTATGCGTACTGAGGTCTTGTTCAAAAATTCCAGAAAAGATATTGGCTTCGGCCCCCGTATCGAGCGCAAATTCGTAGTCAACATCGTTTACAGAAACGGACAACATTGGAAAATGGCCCTGCATTTTAAAAGGGTACGTTTGAAGGGCAGTAAGGTTTGGGTTCCCAGGAGTTTGATCAGCAGGAGTGAGTTCGACTTTTCCGTTTTTATAATCAACAAAAAGGGTGAAATTCTTAAGCAATTTGGTACCGATGATTCCATCGATCTGACAATTTTTAAGGGCTTCCAGATGTCGCATATCCATTTTATAAATGGGCTGATCGGAGAAGGTGACCGGTCCGATTTCGAAGCGGGCAGCCAGATCAGACTGGACCGACACCTGGTTTCCTGCACCGTAGGCCTGGACCGTTTTTTCGTTGACTAATTGCTGATTAATAAATAAATGAGAAGCGCCCGTATCCAGAATATAATTTCCCAACCGACCATTGAGCCGGGCTTGCACCATGATGAGTCCCCCCGCTAATCGTGCGCCGATGAGGTCTTCGGAGGGGTTGGAGGTCACCCAAAAGATGGATTTAACACCGGGATTTCTGCCAGAAACCGCGTTTGTGGTCCATCCCGTACATAGCAGGACTACCAACCCGAAGGTCAGCTTAAATTTTCTCATCGTTGTTTAATAGTATGTTGAATATCTATATATCAATTATTCTGCCAGATGTGCGAATTTTTTGATGGGTGAATTTTTGATGTTTGGATTTTTTGATTTGGGTGTTGGAATGTTTTTTATCTTTGAGTGTTTTTCAGTTAATTGGTATATCACCGTTAGTGGACCAAAACTAACGCAACGAAAAATGAATTATTGAACGATTTACAGTCTGTCGGTGTGATGCAGTCGGGCAGATTCAACAACATAACATCAAAAAACATGCGATTACTTCTCTTTCTCTCTTTTATTCTCATCAGTTGTCAACCAACGGAAAAAACCGAGCAACCGGCTCGATCATCTACGACAAAATCTATAAATATGAATACGGAACGTCCCAAACTAACAAGGGAGCAAGCCAATCGGTTGGCGGGTTTACCTTTAAAATGTATGCAGCAGGAATTTCCAAATAAGCTGGGACAGGTCCTGGGAACGGAAGGAGATTTAAAAACGCCAAAGGCATTGCATCCGGCTTTCTATGGTTGCTTTGACTGGCACTCCTCGGTGCATGGACACTGGATGCTGGTAGAATTATTGAAGCGATTTCCGGATTTGGAGGCGGCGGCTCAAATTAAAAAACAATTGGCGGAAAATATTTCTGCCGCTAATATTGAAAAAGAGGTGGTTTATTTTAAAGGAAAACATAATAAATCTTACGAGCGAACTTACGGCTGGGCGTGGCTCCTCAAGTTATCCGAATCCTTACAGACCTGGGAAGATCCGATGGGACAGAAACTGGCCGATAATTTAGAACCGTTGACAAAATTGATTCGTAACCGCTATCTGGAATTTTTACCAAAGTTATATTATCCGATTCGTGTGGGTGAACATACCAATACAGGTTTTGGCCTGGGCTTCGCCTGGGATTATGCGAATACGGTGCAGGACACAGAACTGCTTAGCCTGATTAATCAACGGGCCAAAGACTGGTTTTTGGAAGACGAAAATTGTCCGTTGGCCTGGGAACCAAGTGGATATGATTTTCTTTCTCCCTGCCTGGAAGAGGCGGATATCATGCGTCGGGTGTTGGCACCAGAAGATTTTAAAAACTGGTTGCACAAATTTTTACCAGAATTATCTGATCCGGATTTCACCTGGGAGCCAGGACAAATTCTGGATCGTACCGACGGGAAGCTGGTCCACCTGGATGGCTTAAACTTTAGTCGTGCGTGGGTATTATATGGTTTAGCCAAAGAAGGGGTCGGGGATAAAAACAATATGCTTGCCATTGCGAATGCACACATGGCTTTTTCCTTACCGAATGTGGTGGATGGCGATTATGCGGGGGAACATTGGCTGGCAAGCTTCGCATTGTGGGCTTTGATCTCCGGTGAAGATTGATTTTTTTGATGTGCGGGTTTTTTGATGTGCGGATGTGCGGATTTCTTGATGTGCGGATTTTTTGATGCGTGGGTTTTTTGATGGGTGGATTTTTTGATGCGTGGGTTTTTTGATGTGCGGATGAGTGGATTAATTTTAAGACAACCAGATTTCTTTGGTAAAGTCCCAGTCAAAAAATTAGAAATAAAACCACATCATGATCATACCCATGATACCACCTGAAATAGTGAAAGGCACAATAATTTTAATATACTTTGCGCTAACCTTATCACTTGCTCCGAAACCTGTACTTTGAATCAATCCTGGATGTTTTTCCATAAATTCTGCACCTCCCTTAAAGTAAGTCCACCATATTAAGAGTATCCAAAGAAAAATAACGGTTGCGTGAAAAATTAAGACAATTGGATTCATATCACGAGGATAGAAGAAATCAAAAGTGTTATTTGTCATTCCACTTATATCTCCAATCCCCATAATAATCCACGGAAGATTTCCAAAAAAAATAAATCCTTTAAAATATTTTTTATAACCCTCTGTCAAGTTCTCGTTCTCCTTGATGTATTTCTTAGATCTTTGTTTAAGAATCAGTCCATTTATAAAAGTAGCGATAATAAAGGCTATCCAAAAATGCTCGAGTATAAAACTCATATCAACTTTTTATTTATTTATTAAATTGTAATCTCAATCCTATTTCCCTCCGGATCGAAGATTACACTTTCGTAGTAACCGTCTCCCGTGGTTCTGGGTTTCCCGACTATTTGACAATTAGCGTTGCGAAGTTGTTCAGTAAGTTGGTTTACCTTTTCCCGGCTTCCGACGGAAATAGCAAAATGAATGAGGCCCGTATATTGGTCTTCCGGATCATTTAAGTTATGGGAATTTCCGGCTTTTGCATAAGTTCCAGGCGACAGCCCGATTCAAAAGAAAGAAAGTAGGATCGAAAATTTTTGGTCGGATTATGATATAAATCGTTGGGTTTTCCATCAAAATATTGTTGGTAGAAATTTTTCATTTTTTCCAGATCTTTGACCCAAATGGCAAGGTGTTCGATTCTCATATTTTTTTCATTTTGATTAACCAATGGATCGGTAATTTTTAATTCTGAGATAAGTATATGATAAATTTAGCTAGTTTAATAACACGAAGGGATTTAAGAATCATGTTAATTGAAAATTTTTTTTGGTAAAAAAATAAAAACCACTTGCATTTTTTAAATTTTTCAATATCTTTGCGGCAGTGAAAAATCTTTTTACATATAACCTTTCTTCTACCGCAGCGGTTTCCCGCCGCCGCATCCGCCGTGCTTTCCGTCGCCGCCCTTAGGGCGCATCAATTACATATAACCCACCGTGGGGTCTCTACCCTATCTTCCAGTTTTTATTGGAAAAATATTGCTATGTCAGCATTTACCTTACTGTTGATCTAGTGCCTTTACCGAGTACACTCGTGGCAAGCCCAAGGAATTCTTTAGATTAAAAATTTACTGTAAATGAATATTCAATTACTCATTTCAGATGGGAGACATATGTCCTATGCGCCCGCCATCTGCGTCCTCATTGAGGAATCCGCCAAATTACGGGGTACCGGAATTGCCCGTCGGGAGGTAAGCTATATTGAGCAAAAAATCAAAACCAGTCACGCGGTCATTGCGTTGCACGAAAATACTTTGGTTGGTTTTTGTTATCTCGAAACCTGGAGTCACGGAAAATATGTAGCCAACTCCGGGCTGATTGTCCATCCCGATTTTCGCAAAATGGGATTGGCCCGACGGATCAAGGAAAAGGCATTTGACCTGGCCCGGGACCAATATCCCGATGCAAAAGTTTTTGGTATTACGACCAGTCCGGCGGTCATGAAAATCAATTCGGAGCTGGGATACCGACCCGTCAGTTTTGCCGAACTCACCCCCGACAAAGCTTTCTGGCAGGGCTGCCAAAGCTGTCCAAACTTTGATATTCTACAACGCAATCAGCAACGACTCTGCCTCTGTACAGGGATGCTGGCACCTTCTAAAAAAGAAGAATTTTCTAAAAAGAAAAATAAACAAAATGAGCAAACAAAATAAAATTCTCGTACTCGCCTACAGTGGCGGATTAGATACTTCCTACTGCGTCAAATATTTGAGTTTACAAGGTTGGGAGATTCACGCCGTTTCCATCAATACTGGCGGTTTTAGCAACAAAGATCTCGAAGAAATGGAAAAGCGGGCTTATCAGCTCGGCGCCACTTCCTACCGGTGTATTGATGCGGTAAAAGATTATTACCAAAAATATATCCGTTATCTCGTTTACGGAAATGTGCTTCGTAACAATACGTACCCATTAAGTGTTTCGGCGGAGCGAATGTTTCAAGCAGTTGAAATTGCCAAAGCTGCCAAAAAATTAAAAGCCGCTGCGATTGCCCACGGGAGTACCGGTGCGGGCAATGATCAGGTAAGATTTGACCTGGCGTTTGGTATCCTTTGTCCCGGAATTCAGATTATTACGCCGATTCGTGACCAACAATTATCACGGAAGGAAGAGGTTGATTTTTTGAAAAAACATGATCTGGAATGGAACGAAGAGAAAGCAAAATACTCGGTCAATCAAGGCGTCTGGGGAACGAGTGTAGGAGGCGCCGAAACGCTTACTTCCCATTGTTCGTTACCGGAAGAAGCCTGGCAGAATCAGCTCCAAAAAAACGAAGAAATAGCGCTCACGCTTTCTTTTTCGAAAGGAGAATTACTGGGGATCAATGGTAAAGTATTCGATCATCCGTTGGAAGCCATCCAGCGATTGCAAGAGATCGCCGCTCCATTTGCCATTGGTCGGGACATTCACGTTGGCGACACCATTATCGGTATTAAAGGACGGGTTGGATTTGAAGCTGCGGCGCCCATGATTATTATCAAAGCACACCATCTTCTGGAAAAACATATTCTGGGGAAATGGCAAGCTTACTGGAAAGAACAACTCGCCAACTGGTACGGAATGATGCTCCACGAAGGGCAGTACCTCGATGAAGTGATGCGCAACATAGAAGGGTTTCTCGAAGCGACCCAGGAGCAAATCACGGGAACCGTTTTTGTTAAACTCTACCCTTACCGTTTTCAACTGGAAGGAATTGAATCACCGTTTGATAAAATGCAAAAGCAAAAAGGACAATACGGAGAAATGAACGAAGGTTGGACGGGTTCGGATGTTAAAGGGTTTACAAAAATATTAGCCAACCACTTTTCTAATACTATAAATTCAGAAACAACATGATTAAGGCTGGGATAATTGGCGGCGGCGGATATACCGCAGGAGAACTGCTAAGAATATTAGTTAGACATCCGGAAACAAACATCGTTTTTGTGCAAAGTAAAAGCCAAACAGGACGAGCCGTGAGTGAGATACATCCAGATTTGACGGGAGAAATCAGCCTGAATTTTACCGGTGATATCTCTCCGAAGATAGATGTGCTGTTCCTTTGTTCTGGTCATGGAAAATCAACCGCTTTCTTAAACCAAAATACGATTCCCGAAAGCGTAAAAATCATTGACCTCAGTAGTGACTTCAGATTAAAAGAACATCGTAAAAATTTTGTTTATGGTTTGCCAGAATTGAATCGTAAAAAAATCTCTCAAGCAAATAAAATTGCGAATCCGGGTTGCTTTGCGACGGCTATTCAGTTGGCTTTATTGCCATTGGCGGCCCATCATCTTTTGAAGGAAGATATTCATGTTCACGCCTTGACCGGGAGCACCGGAGCGGGACAAAAACCGACCTCCACAACCCATTTTAGCTGGCGAAATAACAATGTATCCATTTATAAACCATTTGCTCATCAACATATCGGAGAAATCCGACAAAGTCTGACACAGCTGGATTCAAACTTTATGGCTCCTGTTAATTTTTTACCCTTACGGGGAAATTTTACGAGAGGAATTTTTGCCAGTTTATATTTTAAATCAGACTTGGAATTAAATGAAGTTTCAGGTTTGTTTTCGGAATATTACAAAAGCCATCCGTTCGTCCATCTGGTCACTACCAATCCATCGTTAACGCAAGTTATCAATACCAATAAGTGCTATTTATTTTTACAGAAGACAGCCGATAAAATACTGATCATCAGCATGATCGATAACCTACTAAAAGGTGCTTCCGGACAAGCTACACAAAATATGAATTTAATGTTTGGACTGGAAGAGACCAGGGGATTGAGATTGAAAGGAAGCGCCTTTTGATAGGTGGATTTTTTACTGTACGAATTTCAAATCCATCAAATTACTGACAAAATTTTAACAAAAAAAACATGAAACCATTTCCTGTTTACCCCTTAATGAATATCAATGTCCAACGTGGATTGGGCAGTTACGTTTGGGATGCGGATAACCGAAAATACCTGGATTTTTACGGAGGACACGCAGTCATCTCGATTGGTCATGGCCATCCTCATTTTATAAAAAAAGTAAGTAACCAACTAGAACATCTTGCTTTTTATTCCAATGCGGTCGTAAATGATTTACAGATTGAACTTGCCAAAAAAATAGGAGCGATTTCAGGCTATTCGGATTACCAATTATTTATGGTCAACTCCGGAGCCGAGGCGATTGAAAATGCACTTAAGCTGGCCTCTTTTAAAAATCAACGTACCAAAATGATTGCTTTCGAGCGGGGGTTTCACGGGCGAACTTCTGCGGCGGTACACGTGACGGATAATCCAAAAATTTCCGCCAATATAAATCGGGGCTTTGATAGGGTTATCCTGCCGTGGGATGATTTAGTGACCGTAAAAAAACACCTTTCAAAGGGAGATGTCTGCGCGGTACTGATTGAAGGCATGCAGGGTGTAGGAGGCGTACATATTCCCGATCCAGCTTTTCTAAAGGAACTGGAAATACTTTGTCGGCAAACAGGAACCATCCTGATCCTGGACGAAATCCAGTCAGGGTATGGTCGTTCCGGAAAATTCTTTGCGCACCAATATTCGGGAATTAAACCAGACTTGATTACAATTGCCAAGGGAATGGGAAATGGTTTTCCAACTGGTGGCGTACTAATATCTCCTGATTTTAAAGCAACATTTGGATTGTTAGGAACTACCTTCGGAGGAACACATCTGGCTTGCGCAGCGGGACTAGCAGTGGTAGAAGTTATTGAAAAAGAGGGATTATTAGAGAATGCAATTCAACGGGGCGACCAACTAAAAACTGCATTAAGTCAGTTTTCGGAAGTACTGGAAATCAGAGGGATGGGTTGTATGATTGGCGTAGAAATGCCTTTCCCGGTAAAAGAATTTCGAAAAATATTCGTAGAAAAATTCAGTGTTTTTACCGGTTCTTCAAGCCAGCCAAATACCTTAAGAATTTTACCTCCACTGACGGTTTCTGAATTGGAAGTGGAAGAATTTATTGAGAAGTTTGGTGTGTGTCTTTTGGAATATTGTTGAGAGCTGCGCTGGTTGAATCGCTGCGCTGGTTGAATTGTTGAATTGTTGAATTGTTTAATCGTTTATTTGTTTATCAGTCCAATTAAGTCATTTTCTTCTAGGGGCGTCATTGGTTTTTCGTAAGTTATTGCTGGTTCTCTTAGATGTGGATCAGTTTTAATTTTTTTGTTATACCTTTTTATTTGTGACCTACGCAGAGCATTTATGCTATTTGATATTTCGAAGACGAGTGGTCTTAAATTATTTAATTCTTCTGGTTTTATATAATCAAGTCTTTCTGCTTGTAGTAAATGATGAAAGGTCTCTGCCAGGCTGCTAAAGGAAATTTCTGAAAATCGAGCTTGCTCCTTCATTGAAATTCTGGTAGTACCTTCTGCTAAGTTAGCTCCTACGGAAGAAGCTGACCTTCGTATTTGACTCATCAAAGCAAAGCGCTCATCCTGAGGAAATTTTTTTGTCAAATTATAGATTTCATCCGTAAAATTACATACAGATTTATAAACTTCTAGTTTTTCGAAAGCGTAAGAAAACATGCTCATTGGTTTGTTTAGGTGTTTAATCGTTGTCGGCTGACTTAGAGTTCTAGACAAAAAGTGACATTAAGTTATGGACACTTTTTAAAAAGTTCTTTGAAATTATGAAAAATCTAAATTCCATACGCTTTTACTTGTAAAAGGTGAGGGAATTTGTCGAATCAAGTTACC
>CALLLR010000080.1 GCA_938008185.1 uncultured Saprospiraceae bacterium | reverse complement strand
ACCAGCCGGGACGCTTCCGTTTTTCCGTCGGCGGTCTTCCACGCCATAAAGCGACTTTGTCCGGCCGATAAAGATCCGGCTTTGGCTTCCAGTCCGTCGGAGATGATCAGCAGTCCGTTGTACGTAAACAGACTGGGAATCGTAGCTTTATAAGTTTGTAATTGTTTGTAGGCGGAACCAATCGTGGCATTGTCTACCGCCGGATTTTTTAACTCGATCACGACGAGTGGAATCCCGTTGATAAACAGTAATACGTCGGGCCGTTTGTTGGCGTTGTTTTCTACGACGGTAAATTGATTGATGACTTCAAATTCGTTTTTATCGGGTTGGTCAAAATCTACCAGCCAGACAAATTCGCCGCGAACGTTTCCGTCTTTCTGAAAACTTACCTTGATTCCTTCGGTCAGCATCCGGTGAAAATCTTCGTTGCTGCTGATCAGCTCGGGACTGTGTAACCGTTGTATCTGTCGTAGTGCTTCTTGCCGGGCGGCGGGTGGAATATCCGGATTGAGCCGGTGGATGGCTCGCTCGACCGTGTCCAACAGAAGTACGTCTTCGTAACTCGCGCGCCGGGGTGTGATGCCGTCCGGGGAGATGTCCGGGCCATAGGTGTATTGGTACCCGAGGTTTTCCAGGGTTTCGATGGCGAGGAGCTCGATGTCGTTTTCTGTTATTTTAGGCATGGGGTTAAATTTCTCTGTAATCAGCAAATTCTTTAATTGACAATTTTACTGTTGAGGCATTTCTTCTAATATAAAACTCCTCGCTATTATTCCTGTTAACAAAAACATGCTTATTTGATTTATCTACTTTAATATATAAAACCGATTTTCCACCCAGCCGAATAACCTTAATAGAAATAAGCCTTTGATATTCATTTCCTATATGTTTTTGAAATAACTCATCAAAAGTTAACAATAGTTTATCTTCAGACTTAAAATGAGATAAATCTGCATCCAATCCAAGAAGAATTAAATTATCATTTTCATCTTCACCTACTCCAATTAATAATTCGCCCCCTTTCGTATTTGCAAATGCTGCTATAGTCTTCACCCAAGAATGTGTCACAATCTCCTTCATCTCCTTTGTCTTTTTTGGGTTCTGTAACTTGAAAACTAGTTCTTTTAATTCTTTTTGTTTTTCATCATCGAACTTATCTTTATTATCATTCAATGATTTTTTTATCCCCTTTATTCTTAATAAATCTGACTTCGTCATCACTGGTATTTGCAAAGTACTTTTGCATTCAACCATATCTGACTCAGTATTACTACTAATAATCTCTTTAATTCTCTTCCGTAAATTTATTGTTTCTAAATCAACTTTATCTTCTTGAATTACACGTAAACCATTTTTTAAATTCTTCTTCAAGTAATCCCATATTTCTTCTGAAATATATTCATCATTAATGCTTGATAATGAAATCCCAATCATTGTAGTCTCCACCAGTTTAACTTGATCTCCATTTTTTTGAATCACATGAAATAAATTCTCCACAGCCATTAAGCTATTGATTTTAATTTTTGAAATAATTTCCAAATTAGAATTAATATGTTGTAATATTGGAAAAGTTTGAACTGCTTGATCTTCAGCCTCATTTAACTCAAATAGTTCTTTAGCTTCTGTGGTAACACTATCGAGATTTTCTAGCTGGGTATCTTCGATAGAATGAATAAAAGCAATATATTGACCGAGCATTGAATGAAAATAGGACCTGGACATTTTAGCTAATCCAAAAAAGTATCTACACATATTAAGTAGTTCATTTTTATGGCCATCGGATATGCCCGAAAGAATCTCATAAAAGAATCCTAACTCGATTGCAATTTTTCTACTTAGAGCTGGATTTTTTTCAATTGTAATTAACTCTTTTTCATTAATTACAGAAACTTCAATATACTTCTCATCCTCAATTTTAAGTAATTTAATATCTAGCTCTTTTCCTAAAACATCTGAATCTAAAATATCTATTTTAAGATTGGCTGTTCTACTAAACGCGGTAAGAGGAAAGTCAAGAAATCTAATAACTACTTGTTCATCAGATTTGTATTCACACCATAAACACCTCCACGTTTTTTCATTTTTGTCAATTTCAAGATAGGATAATTCCCCAGTAGCTCTTACATATTCGTCTTTTTGACAAGCTGGACAAAAAGGTTTTGAGGTATCCCAATCAATTCTTTTCCGTATTCTGTTCTGAATTTGATTTCTAAGATCAAAATACTCAATAACCCTAACTCGATGAACACTTCCTTCTTTTAAAGAAGCCATTATTTGATTTCTATTATAGAGTTGTATAACAGACAGCTTGTAACCTCTATCATTAATATACATAACTTTAGCTTCTATCTCTTCTCCAATATAATAGTAGTATTCTAAATTAATCGGCCTTTGATTAAAACAGAAATTATCAAGTGGAATAAAACCACTTGCTCCATTATCTAATTCTAAATAAAAGCCATAATTAGGGTCTATTTTGATCACTCTTCCCTTTACTTTTTGTCCAATACTGTATTCATTTTTCTTGGCACTTTCTTTTATTAAAGCTAAGCGGTCTAGATCTATTTTCTCTTCATTAATGTCAGTTACTTTAACTTTTATTTTATCTCCCTCACTAAATAGTTCCGTCAAATCTGTTTTTTGATGGGTAATTTTTGAAGCATGTAAAAGTCCTACTGTATCACCCAAGGTAACAAAGATTCCAAAATTAACAATGCTTCTAACTACTCCAACGACCTCAGACCCAACTTTGATGTTAGAATAATCTAAATCAGAAACATCAATTTTTTTAAAGCTATTTGCTATCGTTCCATAAGCAAAACGGTTGATCGGGTCAGATGCCAAAATTTCACAATCTATATTATCCCCTACTTTTAATCTCTGATTTTGTTCTCGATTAGGAATAATTATTTTTCCTTTTTCAGTTTCAATTACTCCACCGAGTGGATTAAAAAACCTTATTGGAACATTTGAAATACTCTCTGGGGAGAAACTATCTTGAAAATGCGAGGCATTCCATTTTTTATTCAATATAATTTTCGTAATATCTTTCACATTATCTTTTTGAATATTAAAATTTAAAAAGTCAAATTTAATTTTTTGCTCATTACTAAAAGTAATCTCCAGACCATTTAAAATAATTTGTTCTTGCTTCTGGTAATCTATTTCATAACAAGATATATATCGAATTAGCTTTAATGAATAGATGTAGATTTCAGAATTAGAAATCGATGTTTGAATATACCATACTGTCAATAATATTATCTCTTTGAGTTCTTTTTTACCTTCATAAAATTTATTTCGATTTGCTGGATTTATAAAAACTTGATTAAATAACTTAGTCTCAATAAGATTCATTAAAGATCTTATCGAACCTCTTAGAAAATAGAGTTCATCATTTACATTTCTATCTCTCAACTCATCAAAATTAGATTTAATTTTTTCTAGTATCACAAATAGATTATCTGGAAATTCTTCTCCTTTTATTCTTATTACTTCACAAAGAGCTTTTAAATATTTAGATAATTGATAATCACCTTTTTTGTCAAGAAGTGCCTTATCTAGGTTACTTTCTAATATTTTATAATTATCTTCAAGAAGCACTGAGATTGCAAGCATCATCGTCTGTGCATATCTTATCTTATTTGGAGCATCGCTTTCAATTCCTTCTCTTTTCTTTTGAGAAAACGAGTTTAAATATCCAGAGTTTAAAACCCAGTTTTCAATAGCCTCTAGAACTTCCAGTAAAACATAAACTATATCTAACTCTTTAGACTTAATCTTTTCTTTTATTACCTCCAGAAGTGTATTGCCATAAGTTAATACCCATAAATTGTTATTGTTATCATAATCAGAAAAAAGTTTTTCATACAATAAAGAATCTGTTGTGTATTCTTTTCTTAGATTATCAAAAGCAATTACTTTTAGAGCTCTGGATTCTACAACATCTTCGAATTTTACTTTTTGGCGAAACGATAGGTTTCCGTATTTATCAATTTTCTGAAAAAGATAATTAACAGGTTTATTGATATAGCTTTGATCACCGAAAGGTTTATATACCCGAACTTTTATTTTATCATTTAAGAGTCCCCAAAAGTGAATTGAGCCTTCCGGCTCGGTTAGAAGAATTGGATATTCGTTTCCTTTTATTAGAAAGGGGCATTCCATACTTTCAAAGTCACAATTCCATCTTCCATTACCAAGATATATAACAGCAATCTCTTTACTTTCTAACTGGTCAAATTGCATCCAGTCATTTAAATATACTTTTTCAGTTACGCCTTCTGGCAAGTTGAAATAAATGTATGTTCTATTATTCTTATTTTCTATGGAATCAATGATAAACGAGTATTTCGTATCTAACTTATAATAACTATCTCTATCTAAATATGCACTCAATTCATCAGGGAGAATACTTCTAATCTTAAAAAAGTAACTTTCTCCTGGAAGATAATTTTGACTATCAAGAAATTTTAGATTGAACGTTTTACTATCGTAATTAACTTTAGCTATGTTTTTATCATCTATACTAATAACATCCATTTGATAGACTCCATCTAAATAGATTTTCTTATCGAGAGTTTTTAAACAAGAAAAGAAATATTTATTTTTATTTTTTCCTATTACAACTAATTCTACTTTTTCTCCGACGTTAAAGATTCCTCTAATAACATATTCTTTTCCACTCTTACTTAAAAGAATGGAAATGTTTTTATTATTATCTACTCTAACTATCGAAAAGACAAATTTTTCTCCGATTTCCATAAAAAGAAATTTAATTAACCTCTCCTTCTAAAGGCTAACACTTAAAAAATATTATTCAATAGTTCTCTATTTAGCATGTTAATATTTTTTAATTACCTATCTTTTACTAAACTATTTTATCCACCCTACTCCACAAACTTCACAATCTTCAAATCCACAAAATCCTCCTCCCGAAACATCGTCTCATATTTCGTTTCATATTGCTGAATAGACTTTAAAGTAGTACACCTTCTACCCAAAAAAACAAAATACTGACCTCCTACTAAATGGACCGTATCACACTGTTTTTGAAAATACTCCACATCCCGAATATTATACCTATCCAAGGTACTAACCATTCTCGCTGCACTTTCCTCGAAATTATAACTCCCGGCAAACAGCGAATAATTCTCGTGCTCATGTGATCCTCTCGCAAAGCAATTTCTATCTATTCGAACGATCGGCAAATCTCCGTAGCCACCTTTGGAGGTTAGTTCTTCTCTTATTTTCTCTTCTTCAATATCTTGTTCAACATCTTTAAATCCTAGTCTCTTATCAACTTTAAACAATAAGGCAATTGCTATTATAATCATCAATATTCCCAACCCTACCAAAATGACATTTATCTTTTTTGCTTGAATAGATTTAGAAGCAACAACATCACCCAATTGGGTTGTTATCTTGTGGGTTTTAGCTTTCACAATAAGAAAGTATCCAAATCCTAAGAGTATCACTACTGAAATAATCCTATCTCTATCTGAAAAGCTTTCTATTAAAAAATCCATAAATTGGAATTTTACCTTTGGTTTATTTGTGAAAAAAATCTCAATACTTCACCCGCACCTCCCCACTCATCAACTTGGGTAATAAGGTGTCGCGGAGGTTTTCAATTTTCTTAATTTGGCCTAGGTTGAAAATTATTTTCTTAAAAAAAGGCTCTAGTATTTTCGAATATGAGATTATCTCTTCTTCGCTTATTTCTGGAAATTCGCAATCTTCAATTCCAGTAGCGCTGATATTTGGTTGAGCACTTCCCGTGGCAGTACTGTCAATATAATCTTGACCAAAATCTGATTTCAACTGTAAGTATGCTAAAAATTTGGAGCTTTTATATTTTTCTTTAAATAGTCCAACTCGCTGATTTAATAAGAGGCTTAAATTATTCTCTGGGATTAATCCCATCTTACCTATCTCAGCTCCTGTCATAGCAAAGAGAATATCACCTGATTTAATCTTAAATTTATCGTCCGTATTTTTTGCAACTCCAGGAGGTACAAAATCAGAGTTATATATATTTACAATTCCTGCTGAAATATTCCTTATTTTTATAACTCGGTGATGACCTACTTCAACAAGGTCTTTTCCTTTAAAAGCGTAGCCATTTTGAAGATCAATTAGATCAGCAATACTTTTAGTATTATCTTTCTCCACAAACCACTCCCGAAACATCACCTCCGCCAGCCCCTCCAACGTCGCATTCTGCCGATGTAAGAGGTCGATCTTGTCGTCTAATCTGCTAAGGACAGATGAGATGGCTTTTTGTTCTTTAGGCTCAGGAATCTCAGTTTCAATATTTAGAATGTCAGCTTTTGATATATTAGCTTGATTCGCACTCCCAGAAGATTGGTTAGCTAAAAATTTATGAGTATCTCTATCTTTGAGAAAATAGTAGAAAAAATCTAAATCATTTTTTCCTTTAATTATAATTTTCCCAACCCTTTGATTAAGTAGAGATTCTTCACTTAATTTATATTTTGACACATTCCCAACAACTTGTGATTTCGCTGTTGGATGATTTCCTGTCATTGCAATTAAAACATCATCTTTACTTAATTTAAACTTACTCAATGATACATCATAAGCATGATATACTACCTTATTTAAGTTAACGTCACCATTTGCAACGTTTTTAATTTTTATAACAGGCAAACTACCATCCTCTTGTGATTCCAGAAAGTTCTTTGACTTAAATGCATATCCGCTAATTAAGTCAATGTGTTTATCTCCTATTCTATATTCCTTCCACTCACCCATCAATCATAATTTTTCCAAGGTTATCTAAAATAGCTTTATTCAGCTTTTGCTCCTCTTTTAATTGCTCTTTAAATTCCTTTTGCAAAGCCGTAAACCGTTCTTTAAAATCAAAATCATCTTCCTCCTCCGCCAATCCGACGTACCGTCCCGGTGTCAGGACAAAGTCCAGTTCTGCTACGCGCTTCACGGAAGCCGACTTACAGAAGCCCGCAACGTCCTCATAGTCGCCGTCCGTATTCCGCCAGCGGTGGTAGGTATCCGTAATGAGCGAGATATCCTCCTGCGATAATTCGCGGGTACGGCGGTTGATCAGGTGTCCCAGATTCCGTGCGTCGATAAAGAGTATTTCTTGGGTCCGGTCGCGGTAAGTTTTTTTACCAGTAGGAGCTTTGCCGCCACTGCGGTTGCGCGCCATATACCAGAGACAAGCCGGAATCTGCGTATTGAGAAATAACTTGGCCGGGAGATTGACGATACAGTCGACCAGTCCTGCTTCGACCATCCGTTGCCGGATCTCGCCTTCGCCGCCCGATTTGGACGTCATAGAACCTTTGGACAAAACAAAACCAGCCACCCCGTTGGGCGACAAGTGATACATAAAATGTTGTACCCAGCCGAAGTTGGCGTTGCCCGTCGGAGGCGTACCGTACTGCCAGCGGCCATCGTTGCGCAGCAGATCACCGCTCCAGTCGCTGACATTAAAAGGCGGATTGGCAATGATAAAATCTGCTTTTAAATCTTTGTGCGCATCGTTGAGAAAAGAACCTTCGTTGTTCCATTTCACCTGACTACTGTCAATCCCGCGGATGGCGAGATTCATCTTGGCCAGTCGCCAGGTAGTGAGATTACTCTCCTGACCGTAGATAGAGATATTGTCGATCTTCCCCTGGTGTTCGGTCACAAATTTTTCCGACTGGACAAACATGCCACCCGAGCCACAGCAAGGATCATAGACCCGACCCTGATACGGTTCGAGCATATTGACGAGCAATTCGACCACGCTCCGTGGCGTGTAAAACTGCCCCCCTTTTTTTCCTTCGGCGAGGGCAAACTCTCCGAGGAAATATTCAAATACGTGTCCAAGCACATCTGCGCTGCGCGCCTTGGCATCGCCCAGTGCGATATTACTTACCAGGTCGATCAATCCGCCGAGCGCCGTGGCGTCCAGATTTTGGCGACCGTATACTTTTGGTAAAACGCTTTTGAGCGAAGGATTATCGCGTTCGATGGCATCCATGGCGTCGTCGATGTCTTTCCCTACGTCGGGCAGTTTGGCGCGGGATTGGAGAAAAGACCAACGGGCAGAAGGGGGCACAAAAAAGACGTTTTCGGCCTTGTATTCGTCGCGGTCTTCGGGATCAGCGCCGTCGTATTCGCCTTTTCCGGCCTGGAGTTTTTCGTACAATTCTTCGAAAGCATCAGAGATATACTTGAGGAAGATCAGGCCCAGAACAATGTGTTTGTATTCGGCCGCGTCGATATTCTTCCGGAGTTTATCGGCTGCTTTCCAGAGTTTTTGTTCGAGCGTATCGTTGTCTTGTTTTTTCTTTTTAGCCATTGTGGTGTTATAATAATGATTATATCGCCCGAAGATAATAAGATGTAGCAAAGTTTCTTAGGAAAGGGAAAGAATCTCTAAAATTATCGGGTGGACGGCAGATTAGGTACGGTATTTCAGAAAATAGCGGAATTACAATAGCGAAAAGGCGTGAGTTTTTATATTTCATGGGTATCGAGAAAACAGGATCAGGAGCTACTGACCGTGGAGTTATATTAACAAAAGATATGTTTTCTCAAAAAGTATGGCATGAGTAAAGGTATAACAAAGGTATTAATTTTCAAAGGAAATGGTGAAGAATTGTTTTGTGGTGAGTGGAGCAAATGATGGGTTCAGTATGATCGGGTACAATTAGTTCTATTTCCACCCCCCCCCAAAAAAACAAAAAGGATAGACGATCCCTCGCCTACCCTTTCTATATTTTTTTTTAAAAAATTAATTCAACAAAGTCTACTCAATAATCATCGGCAAGGTCCGAACAAAATTATTCGCTGCATTGCTCATTTTTACAAAGTACATCCCGGGTGTTTGAATATTTGAAACGACCTCGGTGCGTTGACCATTGATCAATTGTGCTTGCGTCGTAGAGATCGTCTGACCTAACAGATCGGTAAACTCAAACGTATACCTTCCGGTAATTCCTTCGTTGACAATGCTAAAGATACCATTGTTAGGATTCGGGAAGATGGAAAAATTCGTTTGGGTTAAATCTTCGGTATTGATCATAAAATCAAAGTCTCCTAAATCTCTGGCCGTAAAATAGTCTCCGTCGTTACGGGAATTGGGAATCCCACTAACATTGGCTGCGGCAGGAATGGTACCGCCAATATAATCTACGTCAAAGAAGGTCGTTCTAAAGTTATAATCAGTACCCGCATCAGAAACGCCATAAACGGTTCCGTTTTCAAATATCATTCCCGCATCTGCGAAGCTAACATCCAGGATGGTCATGACCTCGCCTTCGTGGTCTTCAAAATTACTGATCAATTCGGCAAATGTGATGATTTGCTCCGGAATTACATTATCAGAAGAAGTGGCCGGACCGGCATCTTCAAATGGAGCGAACTGTGTCATACCGCCAAAAGAACCCAGGCGACCTACCAAGCCGGTAATCCCATCATTGATTTGGTAAGTAGTAGACAGGGTTCCGGGATTGTCGTCGATCAATACGCCCGCCGTCGCATCCTGGATATATTTCTGACCACGGAAAGTCTGCTGATAAGTCAAAATTGCTTCTCCGGTTAATCGGTATAATTCACCTTCGGCTCCGGCTCTAAGCTCCGCAATCGTCGCTACATCGGTAATTGACGGAGGAGGTACGCCGTCAAAGTCCGCTAAATTTCTGGCGGTAAAATAACCAACGATGAATCCTTCTACATCGCGAGAGTTTGGAATTCCCGTTACATTAATGGTTCCGGTTGGAATCGGACTGCCGATATAATCCACACTAAAGAAAGTCGTCCTGAAATTATAACTGGAAGCAGGATCGGTGATTGCGTAAATATTTCCATTTTCAAAAGAGTCACCACCATCTGCGAAGCTGATGTCATTAATCGTAACGACTTCTGATTCGTAGTCTTCAAAGTTGGTAATCAAATCATTCAGGGTTATTAATTGGGTAGGAATGGTGTTGCCGGTAGAAGTGGCAGGCCCCGCATCCTCGATGGGAATAAATTGGGACATTCCACCAAAAGAACCTAAGGTACCCGTGATTCCGGTGATTCCATCATTGATCGCATAGGTAGTAGAAAGATTGCCATCCGGATCATCAATCAGAATTCCTCCCGTGGCATCCTGGATATGCTTTTGGCTACGGAAGCCTTGCTGATACGTTAAGAGTGCTTCTCCGGTTAGTCGGTACAATTCGCCTTCTACGCCTGCTCTTAGCTCCGCAATGTTGGCTACTTCGGTAAACAAAGGTGGCATGATGGCTGCAATGTCCGCTATATTTCTGGCGGTAAAATATTCTCCGTCATTTCTGGAGTTAGGAATACCCGTAACGGTAGACGTAGCTGGTATTTCAGAACCAATATAATCTACGTTAAAAAAGGTGGTTCTGAAGTTGAACGTATCCGTTCCAACGGTCATCGCGTACACGTTGGCATTGGCAAAAGTCATTCCTGCGTCCACAAAATTCGCATCCATGATGGTGACTAACTCAGACTCATATTCTTCAAAGTTGTCTCTTAAATCTGCCGTGGTTACCACCGTTGGTGTAATCGCATTGCCAGAAGAAGTGGCTGGACCGGCGCTACCAATTGGAACAAATTGCAGCATCCCGCCAAAAGAACCCAATTCACCCGTAATTCCGGTGATACCATCGTTGACTTCGTAAGGGGTACTCAACTGACCATCCGAATCATCAATCAGGATTCCGCCCGTTGCGTCCTGCACGTATTTTTGGTTTCTAAAACCTTGCTGGTAGGTCAGAAAAGCTTCACCCGTTAATTGGTAAATTTCCCCTTCCGTACCCGCTCTTAATTCAGCAATGGTTGCGACCTCGGTAAACATCGGCGTAACGATATTAATGGCAACCGTATCGCCAGCATCACCAGACAGCACCATACCGGCATTGTCCACCAGATTTATCGATAGCTCGTGTGCGCCATCCGCTAAACCGCTAATCGCGATTGGATCCGTGGAAGCATAAGCTGTTTCTGTTCCGTCCACCGAATAAACAATAGATCCATCTGTACCTACGGTAAAATTCTGAATCTCAAAAGTCATATTAAAATCTCCGGTTTGCAGATCGGCGCTACCATCAGGACTGGTAATCGTAACCGCTGGATTGGTTAATGCTTCGATGGCATAATCATCCACGTATACGATCTCTTCCCCATCGAACGATGCCTGATCGTAAAAACGAAGACCCACTTCCAGATCTCCGGTAGATCCTGCGGTAAAAGTAGTCGTTAATTCCTGCCACGCACCGACAATGGTTTCATCGGAGTAGTTTTCAAAATTGTCCGTGTAAAGTCTGGCGGCCACGCCTCCTTCGGTGTGATAAATCCAGACGGAAGCCCGGTATACGGTTCCTTCTACTAAAGGAATGGATTGTCGGAAGTCGGTATTTCCTTGGGTACCGGATAAAACATTGACGGAAGCGGAGGCTGCTCCCCCATTTACGATCGTGTTTTCTTCCACCACGGCAATATCCGTTTCAATGGTCGTCCAGCCGTCTGGTACACCAGCGGTCCAGCTTTCAAAGTCGCCGTTCACCACCAGTTGTGCACTCAGGGGCTGGTAGCTTAGCGCCAAAATAAAAAGACTCAATAAAGAGGAGTAAAGATTTAATTTCATAATTTTTAGTTTTTTAAAATAAAGAAGAAATAAGATTATTTTTCTAAGATAAAAATGCTTCTAATATAAGCTTAAGTGGAGATTTAAACTCAAATCGGGTTCAATTGAGCAAAAAGGTATTCCTTTACGCCAAAAATACGAATTAGATTTCAATCAAATATTAAAATGGGATTAAGAATGGTATAATGCGGGAAAAAGAGGCTGCCAGCAAGGTTGAAACAGAGCGCTCAAGTTGGATTGGTGGCCGTCAGGAAGGTAGGATATCCATGCTTTTTATTTAAAAAATTATTCCGTATAATTGAAATTGAAGATGTTTAAAATATAAAAAACAAAAATTATGAAAACTACCTTTAACTTTTTAATCTTTCTCCTTCCCTTTATTGGCTATTCATCCTTTGCGGCGCAGGATTGCCAGGGAGGGACTGCGGTTTATGGTTTGAACGAAAATGATGTTAACGTACAGTTGAATACGACCGGTAACATTTGGTGGGATGGGATGGAAGAGGCAGGATATGAATTTCCGGTAGGTTCCGACAAGCATTTATTTTTTGCCGGAGGACTCTGGATGGCCGGACAAGATGCGGGAGGAAATCTTAAGCTGGCGGCACAAACTTACGGTACAAGTTCTGGAGAATTTGATTTTTATCCCGGTCCGGTCAATCCGGCGACGGGTTCTACTACGGAGGTCGAATGCGCCAGGTGGGATCAATTTTTTATCGCCAGCCAATCGGATATTCAAACCTTTCTGGTAGATTTTAATGATGATGGTCAAATTGATAATCCGATTCCACTATCCATCAGAAGTTGGCCGGGGCGGGGAAATCCTTTTTTTGAAGACCTCCAGGGTTTCTCTTTACCAGATCAATCACTCGCCCCTTTTGTGGATCAGGATGGGGATGGAAATTATGAACCTTCGGAGGGGGATTACCCCGAAATAAAAGGGACAAATGCAGTTTGGTGGGTTTATAATGATGTTGGAAATGCGCATATCCAATCTGGCGGAGATCCTTTGGGAATGGAAGTTCAGGCAATGGCCTATGCTTATTCGGTCGGCGAGGAACTGATCAGGAATGCCACATTTTATGATTTTAAAATCATCTATCGTGGCGCTGAACCGCTCACTGATTATTACACCTCTCTATGGGTTGATCCCGATATTGGTTGTGGTACTAATGATTATGTTGGTTGTCATCCAGCCAGCAATCTGGCCTACGCGTATAATGCTTCCGCGGTTGATTTAACATGTGGTACGGCGAACGGATACAACGAAGATATTCCCACGGCCGGGATTAAAATATTAAAGAATACGATTACCGGAGATGGGATGATGTCGGGTTTTAGTTATTATTTAAATGGATCTTCTTCACCGACCCCACCTCCGGGAACTACCGACCCGAACCAACCTCTAGAATTCTACCGTTATATGCAGACCCTTTGGCAGGACGGTTCGCCATTCTCACAGGGAGGTAATGGTCGTGATCTCGGAAGTCCTCCTTATCCTTTTGCTTTTGACAACAGTCTGATCAATGGTACTCCGTGGACAGAATGTACGGCTAATACCGCAGATGGGGACCGTCGGTTTTTAATGAATTTTGGTCCCATTACCCTTTCTCCCGAACAGATTCAGGAATTAAGTTTTGCCGTCATTACCAAGGCTGATGCTATTTATCCCTGCCCAGAAGTAACTGACCTGATCGCAGATGCTGACTTTGTGGCTACTTTTGATTCAACCACTTTGATCAACGATCCCAATGCGCCTGGTCCTCCAATTGCAGGTTTTAATTTTGATCTGGAACCGGCAGGAGCCGTTGATTTTTTCGACGAATCCTTTTTCAATCCAGATCAGTGGTTGTGGGATTTTGGCGATGGGAATACCGGAACCGATCAATTTCCTACCCATACCTATACCACGGAAGGAACCTATACGGTCTGTCTGACGGTTAGTAATTCTCTGGGAATAGATACGGATTGTCAGGACATTGCCGTGGTTATTCAACCCGCTCCGGTAGCGGATTTTGAGTTTACCTTCGTTTTGAATTCCTCCGTTTTATTTGAAAGCTTAAGTAGTAATGCAACAACCTATTTTTGGGATTTTGGGGATACAGAAACCTCTACCAACATGAATACCATTCACACTTATGCCAGCCCGGCAATCTATGAGGTCTGCTTAACGGTGACCAATGCGGTGAGCGAAGATACTGTTTGTAAAATGGTAGATTTTCTGACGTCTACCGATGAGCCAAACCCCTGGTCTTTTACGGCCTACCCTAATCCCACGACCGCCTATTTATATATTGATTTTTCGGAACCCATCTCCCGGAAACTGGAGATCCGATTTTTCGATGTGCTCGGAAAGATCGTCCAGCCTGATATTCAAAAGAATGGATCGCAATTAGAAATCAGCGTCCTGGATTTTGCCGGAGGATTGTACTTTTTTGAGCTCATAGAAAATGGAAAGAATATTGGTAACGGAAAATTTGTGGTTGATTGAGAAATGTGATTATGTCACTGGAGGCATTGTTTCTTTTTTATTATAAAAAACCCGTTCGGTCAAAGGATGTCTAACCGAACGGGCAGAAATTAGCAACAAGCAGTCCGGTTTCTAATCCACCTTTTACCGAATCGTTCGCATTCTTTTCTCGTTGGAGATTTTGGTAAAATACAAACCAGCCGGTAGACCAGCCGTCTTATCCGTCCAGGTATTTCCACCATCTTTGCGGACCCAAAACACTGCCTTTTAATCCTAGGAGTGGGTATACTCTTTTTGCCACGTACAGGTAGTCCGGATTGAAAGCGGATACGTTGAAGTGAGAGATTGGTGTTGGAAAAATAATCCATCAGGGTTTACAAGAAATTAACAATAAAATTCCAAATTTTACTGTACGATCACCTGCGAACTTAACAATACATTTCCTCCGTCATCTTTTACAACGACCGTGAGCACATTTCTTCCAATATCCGGAATTTCTAAAAATGGAGCTCCGTCACTAAAGTCCAGCGTAGTTTCGGTTAGTAAGCGGCCATCCATCCGAAATACTTGTACCGGCAAGCTTCCCGCAAATTCATACGGAATAAAAACACCACAGTCCGCCGGATTGGGGTACACCATCGTAGCGACGAGGTCATCAACCGGCGAAGTAGTTGCCTCAAAAATCTGTCGGGCCAGGGCAAATGCATCCTGTCCGATAACGGTACCAATTTCCCGACCCCGGAGATCATCAATCGGCGGATGAATTCCTCCCCATATTCTGGAAAGACTACACTGATCCGCCGCATCCCGATAAGTAGCCCATTCCAGGTTGATAGAAGTAGAAGGTCCTTCTTCAAATACTAAAAATTCATCTTTTGGCGCACGGAAAATTCCGATACCACCCGGAAAAAATTCACTCCCGGTAAAAGCGGTAAGTACTTCCGCCGCCGCCCGACTAAAAGTAGAATGCCCCGAAACATATCCGGCAAAAGGCGGAGTTACAAAAGAAGGTCGCTGGTAGGGCCACCATCTTTTTGCTAATATCCAATCTACTCTAGCTTCGTCGATCACCGGATTGGGAACAAATCCAGGACCACGCCAGGCTTTTAATTTTACTTCTCCAACATTTTCAAAAAATGCGCCTTCCAGAATATCTCCCTCTTCTACCAACTCAATATATCCGGGAATCAAAGGGAGTCCCATTGGATCATAATTCGGCAAAGACGGATCGCTGCTTTGTCCTCTTTCTGCCATTCCCCGCAAAACGGATACGGGGCGGATATAGTCGTACCATCCCTTGATTCCCCAGACGGAAATAGCCACATCATGCATGGCACCACCCAAGGCAAGATAGGATTTTACGTCCCACTCCAGATCGTCCAGTACCGCATCGGTTCCCATAAATTTCTTTTCCAGTCCGGGATGATCATTCACTTCGTTAAGAATGGTAAACCAGTGACCAGGTGGCGTTTCCGAATCGGGACCGTCGGCCCAAAACTCAGCCAGCACCCGGGCGTAGTCGCCACGAAGCACCCGATTGGGAGCGTAGGGCTGGCCCGATACTGGATTCAAGGCTCTTCCTTGTCCCAGATCACCGCCTTCATAAAAATTATAAAAAGCGGGATAGTCTTCTACTTCCGTCGGATAAAATTGAATGTTACCACTGGCTCTCGGAGAGATATCCCACACGGTGGTATCTGCTGAACTCAGGTGCGAGGACCAGACACTCACGAGGGAAAAATTCCATTTATAAAAATCATCCAAACCACCAGGTCCGTCTTCACTGAGGTAGACTGGAGGTCCCGGATCATGGTAAACGTAGTAAGAGTCACCGTTTCGCTCGTTGATATCCAGATCGTTTGCTGATAAAGCAAACGGGGTCACACTACCCCATTCGGCCCCCACAAAATCTGGTACGCCGATTCCCGTTTCGTTACCTGCCTGGTCAATAAAGACGGGAAACTCAATGGGCTGCCATCGATTAAAATCCTGAAGATCCGGATTGCCAGATTGCGTAATGGCCAACGGTGGATTGACTGGCTCGTAAAACAGATTCGCATAGTCTTCCAACTCATTAGAAAAATCTTCGGCCCCAAAAGCAATTACTTGCTCGGCGATATAATTTCCCAACTGAGCATTTCCACAGTGGTACTGCGTTGAAGTAAGGAGGGTATCGTATCCTAACGATTCCATTTTTGTGTTGATATTATCCAGGGTAATAAATTTTCCCGGAGCATTGCGAAAGCGAAATTTGATCAGTCGGTACATCGCATAACTGATCACTTCTTCGCGAGCCTTTTCGATGGCCTCCATATCTTCCGGCAAGTCGGGCGCAATAAATGGAACGGTGAAATTTTTAACAGTTTTTCCGAGCAGATAGGTTTCGGCATCGGGATCAAAAAGTGCCCAGGCATCGTACATGGCCAGAGAACTATGGTAGAGGTTACGAGCGTGTACGGTAGGTCGGGCAAAGTCATTTCGGATAGCTTCGAGGACTTCTTCGTTCCACTGGCGGGCAATGGATTCTTGTGCAGAAATAGCGGTTCCAAAAAAGATAAAAAATAAGGTAAGTAGTAAATAATTTTTCATAGAATCTAGTTTTCGCTTTATATTTTTGCCAATAATACCGGTTCTTAATTACCCGGTGCATTTATCGGTATATTTAAAAAATACGATTAAATGTTATTGAAGTTGTTTAAGAACTACTTTTTTAAAAACAATAGACTTTATGCTATTTAATAAAAAATCCTTTTCCCTGATTCACCGCTACGAAATAACCACCAAATTCCAGCGGGGTAATGCTCCGGGTATTGATTCCGGCGGGCAGTGCAAGGGGTGTATATTTTCCAAAGGTTTTTTTCTCCGCATTAAAACCGGCAATTTTACCTCCACTATTGGCCATACTTTTTCCAAATTCTGTGAGATACTCGTGGTGATTTCCAATAAAAATAATTTCATTTTTATCTGTAACGGTAAAATCCTGAATACTACTCCATTGTGCAATATCGGGTAAAGGAATACTCAAATACTTTTGCGCATCCGAAAGAAAAAGCATGGATCTCAATTCCCGAATTTCCCGCTGATCGGCAACTAACTCCGAATGGTACAGCGTCAAATCTTCTATTTTTTCTATGGCTGAAAAATCCGCATAGGTCTGAAACTGCTTTCGAATAACGGGAACCTGCATTTTGAGTTTATCCAGTCCGGCAAATGGCATATTTTCGCCAAAAAAGTTGGTAAAAATCAAGGGTTCGGGTTGATCGTTTTCATCAAAATCTCCGACAAATAATCTTACGGGAAATTCCGGGCTAGCTCTCCATTTGAAATTTTCTCCAGCATTTCCAGCCAGGATATCCATTTTGCCATCTCCGTTAAAATCGTGGAGATATACGCAATTCCATAGTCCTCCCGTGTTGAGCAGTCCCAAATCTTTCGAACGATAAACAAGTTTTCCATTCCCCTGATTTTCGAGTATACTAATTGGCATCCAGTCTCCACACAAAACCAAATCCAGATCTCCATCTCCATCGTAGTCCGCCCATTTGCTGTCGGTAATCATTCCGTAACGCTCCTTTTGTGCAATCTCGACACCAAAACCTCCCTTATTACGGAGCATAAAACTAAACGGAGCTAGTCCGTAAAATCCGGGCATGGACCGACCTCCGACAAAAATATCCTCAAACCCGTCACCATCAAAATCTCCGATTGCGACGCTCCCACCGTTGGTATGGGGAAGGGAAAATGGCACGCGTTTTAAGTTGCCTTTTCCGTCGTTGAGGTAGAGTCGATCTTCCAGTTCTTTAGACATTTTTTTGTGCATTCCTCCTCCACTGACTACATACAAATCCAGATCGCCATCGCCATCAAAATCTATGGTAGCAGCGTCTACATCTTCGTATTTAGCATCTCGCTCAAAATCTTTATTCGTTAATTTTTTAAATGTTTTTCCCGTTCCCAGATAAAGTTCGGGCGCTTGCAGCTGACCGCCTCCGCGGAATATATCTTTCACTCCATCCTGGTTAAAATCTGCGTAAACGACGGCGGGACCTTCCCGCGACAACATTTCGGGAATGAGTTTTTCGGCATTAAAATCATCAAAATTATTTTCCAAATGTCTGCTAAATGGCGCTTCGGCAGCGATGGTGACCGGCGGCGGAGCAGGATAGCGATGTTTCGGTAAATTGGCCGCTTTTTCCAGCACTTGTAATTGGTTGATTTTTAATCCGGTAAAAACAGATTCGGTGGCGTCCGGCCAGATTACCCGAACAGTATCTACCGTGGTTAATGCTCCCAAACCAACGTACAACTGATGGGTGCTGGAGGACTGGTACCCCCGTGTATTATTTAGTGTAACTTCTTTTATTCCATTTGTCGTACTTACCTTTACCACGGCACCTTTAACAGAATGACTTGATAATTTATCGACCAATTTAAAACTGATATAATTCTGTTGATTGCCTGCTTTATTTTCCAGTAAGCTGGCGGGTTGATTGATGTTATTGACCAAAATATCCAAATCTCCGTCCTGGTCAAAATCTGCGTAAGCCGCTCCGTTGGAGAAGCCGGCGTTGCCCACAAAAGAAGTAGATAATTTCGAAAACCGCAAAGGAGATTCCTGACGGAAAAGGACATTTTGCAGTGGATCGGATGGCATGTTTTTCATCACCGTAGCGAGGCCTTCTTCAGATAGTCCGTTTTTAATAAAATCAGCTTGTTGGTTGATATAGTTGATATAGTCCAGGTCATTGGGTCGATTGACAATCCCGTTGGTAATAAAAATATCTTTTAGTCCGTTGTTGTCAAAATCCTGAAGCAAACAAGACCAGCTCCAGTCGGTAGCGTAGGTATTGGTCATCAGTGCAAGGTCCGAATAATGTTGATTGGGGTTTTGTATTTGTAAATGATTGCGTGCGTACTGGGCTTCAAAACCAAATTCCTCCCGGATCTTAAATATTTGATCGGTGTCTTCTCCGCCGGATTTCAAGGCTACCGTTTTATCGAATGGCAACATATCGGTAGTAAAAATATCGATCCGGCCATCGTTATTCAAATCCGCCGCATCTACGCCCATCGTAAATTTAGAGCTATGATTAAAAAATTTATTAAAGGATTCGGTAAACGTTTTATCGCCGTTGTTCAGATATAAAAAATCATTTTCGTGAAAATCGTTCCCAACGTAAATATCAGTTTTTCCATCCTGATTAAAATCCTCGGTGATAATTCCCAGTCCGTATCCAAGGGCGGAACTGTAGATACCCGCAGCAGTAGTTACTTCCACAAATTTGCCAGCCGCTTCATTTAATTGATTTTCGTAGAGTCGGTCTCCGGCCAGGTCATCCCGTACTTTTCGTCGTTCAATTTTACCGTAACTACGCACCGAGTGAACGGAGTGATTGAGCAAATAGACATCCAGATCGCCATCGCCATCATAATCGAAAAAAGAGACGTTGGTGGAATAGCCCGAAAAATCAAGGCCATAATCCGCAGCCTGTTCTTTAAACCGGAGGTCTCCCTGGTTGATATAAAGCAAATTATGGGTTTTACCAGCCGAAACCGGGCTTACTTTACAAACGTAAATATCCAATAAACCGTCGCCGTTTACATCGTCCATTGTCACGCCCGAAGACCAACTGTCAAGATCCGCAATTCCACTTTCCCGGGTGATATTTTTGAATTTTAAATCACCTTGATTTAGAAATAATTGATCGGCAGATTGATTGGCGGTTAGAAAGACATCTTCGAATCCGTCATTATTCAAGTCACCCACGGCCACACCACCACCGTTGTAATAATAGAGGTATTCCAAAATGTTTAAACCGGGAGTTGGGGTGAGTTGATTCGTAAAATCAATGCCCGTTTGGGTCGCAGTTAGCTCGGTAAAAATAGCGGGTACTTTTTTCGTTGACGTTTCACCTGCACGTTGCGGAGCATCGCTTTGGCAAGCGACAAATAGAAATAAGACGAAAATTATAGTGGTTCTTTTCATTGTTGTTGAAATGTTGAATCGTTGAGTCGGCTCTAAAAAGTGTTTGTCGCGCAGAGACGCAGAGAACGCAGAGACTCTTTAACGTGCCTGCCTGACCGGTAGGTAGGTATATCTTTCCTGCCTGCCGGTAGGCAAGGTATCGCAAAGCAAATATGTATATTAATTTTTGTTAATAAAATTCAAGAAATTTGTTTTCTTAGTTTTTAGAGCAGGCTCATCGTTGATATGTTGAGCTAGATAAACAAGGAGAACTGTCTTTAAGTCACTAACCCAAAACTCACCAACTCAAAACTTTAAAAACTAAAAGCCCGTAAACTATCTCCACTCACATTTACCAATATCATATCATCAGTCACCAGGAATCCCCGAATTTCCCCTTTGACCATCAGACCTTTTCCATCCTTTGTGTAACGGAATTTTCCATCGCCTATATTTTCGATAAATTGTCCGTAGCTACCATCGTAGATACCCATCTCTGGGAGTACCCGAAAGAGGTTGCCCCCCATCAATAAATCCAGGTCACCATCGTGGTCGAAATCGCCCGCGGCAGTTGCGTATACGGGACTAAATTGTACTTCGGCGGGTAAGTCCGCAGCGGTAAATTTAAAACCACCTTCATTAATCAAGATGACCGTTTTTAATTGATCCGTTATTAAGACTTGCGCTTCGTCAAGTTCTTCTTTTGTAAAAATGGTAGTCATATCAGCAGCTTTAAAAGATTCGAAATCCGGAAAGCGTTTTTTAAGACTTTTCATTTGATCAATCAGTGTATGGCGAAGCGCATAAGGATAATCTTTTTTATTATCCGCATTAAAACTCATCACACCTTCGGGCATTCCGTTATGATCAAAATCGGAAAAATACAATTTGAGGGGATGTGTTTCGGAGGCAGTAAAACGACTGTTCTCTCCGAGATTCCCCGCCAGAATATCCAGATCACCATCCTGATCTATATCCACTAGTTGCAGCGTGTTCCACCAACCTTTTAAGGGAATATCAGCGGAAAGCGGTACTTTTTTATATTTGCCATCCCGTTGTTTAAAGATTTGAATATCCATAAACTCACCCACGATGACTAGTTCTAAATCTGGTTCAGCATCCAGGTTGGTGAAAGCGGCATCGGTGATCATTCCTACGTTTTGCAAATCAGGCCCCAGGTCTTTGGTGGCATCGCTAAAGATTCCTTTTCCGTCATTCAATAAAAAGTAGCCAGATCCGGGCTTTCCGAATTGTCCAATTTTTATACGTTCTCCCAAAAATAAATCCTGATCGCCGTCCCCGTCCACATCCCCGTGCGCTACCGCTCCGGTACTGGTTTTTACATTGTCCGCCGGAATTTTTTGTTTCGATAATTTAAACATCTCATTTCCCTGATTAAGCAACAGGTGGTCGTACAGGTAAGTTGAAAAAGGAGAAAGCTCTACCCCACCGCTCGCCAAAAAAATATCCAAATCCTGATCACCATCAGCGTCAAACAAAACGGCTCTGACATGCTCGGCTTCTTTAATGGTGGCCAGGTCGGTAACCCCTTCCAGCTTTCGATAACTTCCGTCTGAATTTCCGTAAAAAATTTCTGTTTCAAATCCTTTGGCACCCGGTAAAACCAAATCAGGTACGCCGTCGCCATTCAGATCGCCGGGTGTTATTTTACCACCTTCGTTGCTGCGCATGTGGTAAACGAGTCGTTCCCGATTGAAATCAACAAAATTATTTTCATTTTTTACGTAAGAAAATGGAGGTGTTACCTCTTTAAAAATTGCTTGCTTTTGGGTTGGCAGAAAATCCTCTTTTTTTCCGTCCGCCTCTTTGATCGTCAGCGTCTGGTTGGTAGGCACGTTGGTTAATCGGCTGACCATTCCGGAAGGCCAGAGAACTTCCACGTCCACAGCTGCTGCGGTTCCCACCCCGATATTTGGGCGGTAATCCATGCTGGACTGAAAACCCCGGGCTGGAATATTTTCGTATTGAAATAATCGATCACCAGCCATTACCCGAACGGTCGCCCCATATCCAAATTGATTTTTGGGATGTCCAGCTAATACAATTTTTAGATAATGATTGGTTGCAGAACTATTTTTGTTTTCAAAGAAGTAGCAGGGACTATTCACATTATTGACCACCAGATCAAGATCGCCATCATTGTCGAAATCTCCGTAGGCAGACCCGTTAGAAAATCCAGCTTTCCATAAACCACTATCGGCAAATTTCTCAAAGTTTAATCCGTCGGTATTTCTATAGGCGTGATTTTCTACTGGATTGGAAGGAATGATATCGATTAATTCTTTATAATTTACGCCCTCCTCGGTCACGATAGATTTCATTACCGTCTCGTTGGCGATATACGCTAGATAATCCTGATTGGTCAGGTCTTTAAATATTCCCGTGGCGACAAACAGGTCTTTAAACCCATCATTGTCCATATCAAAAAACAAGGCACCCCAACTCCAGTCCGAGGCTTCTACACCTGAGAGCCGGGAGATTTCACTAAAAGAATTATTACCATTATTTCGCTGTAAAACATTACGATTGAACTGATGGTGGTAGCCATTTTTAACATTGTATTGATATTTATTCCAATCTTCGAAAGTAGTTACTGTTTTAAGTCGCTCGTATTCGTAGGGAAGCATATCGGTCACAAAAAGGTCCGCGTTTCCGTCGTTGTCAATATCGGCAGCATCAGCGCCCATCGAAGCGGCGCTGGTGGATTTCATCTGCTGTTCGAGGTCTTCTCTAAAGGTCCCATTTTGTTGATTAATGTAGAGATAATCTCTTTCGAAAAAATCATTGGAAATAAAAATATCCGGCCAACGGTCGTTGTTAAAATCACTAATGGTAATACCGAGTCCAAAACCAATTACGCTACCGTATATTCCGGCTGCTTCACTCACGTCATAGAATTTTCCGTCCCGATTTTCCATCAGTTTATCCCCACCCAAGAGATCGCGCCTGGGCCGTTCATTTTTTTTAAGATTAAAACTGCCGATCGCCTGATAAGAGTTATTTAGAATATAAACGTCGAGGTCTCCATCCCGGTCGTAGTCGAAAAAATTAGCGTGGGTGGTGTAGCCTTTATCGTTGAGATTATACGCGGTCGCCGATTCGACGAAAGTCATATCACCCTGATTGACAAAGAGTTCATTTTCTTTGTTATCGCCTTTAATATCTCCCGAATTACAAACGTAAATATCCAGCAAACCATCCTCGTTAATATCCACAAAAGAAACCCCGGTCGACCAGGACTTTTGTCCACCGACGCCCGCCTTTTCGGTAATGTCTTCAAATTCGAAATTACCTTTGTTCAGGTATAACTTATTGGGGCCCTGGTTGGAGATTAGATAGACGTCGATCAGTCCATCGTTGTTGACATCTCCGAGACCTACCCCGCCACCGTTATAAAAATTACGGTATTTGTAAACGTTGAATTCGGGAGTCGCGGTCAGATTATTAGAAAAATCGACTCCGATGCTTTGGTTATCCTTGAGGGTAAAAAGGGGTCCCGAAAACGTATCCTCCTGTTCACAACCAGAAAAGACAGACAAGAAGAGAAAACCGCAAAGTATATTTTTAATAATTTTCATCATATTAAATCTCAGATTAGCTAAGGGCAAATTAAGAAGCTGTTAAGTCCTGGTAGCCAGGTAAATACCGCAAGTCCTCTATTTTGACTCGTACCTCTTTGTTATCAATCGGATAAATTTTTATTTGTCGATTACCATCTACTTTGACAAAAGCTTTTTTTCCGATTGCGGGGACTTCAATTTCCAGGAAAGGATTTCCACCATATTTTTTAATAAAATAATCGGTTAGTGCAAGGGCCAAAGGCCCGGCGTGATATTGTTCGTTCCAGATAGCCCAGCTGGTATATTTAAACTTAAAATCCATCCCCCGCATCACGCGTAAAGAATCAAAAATTCCGTAGAAAAGCATTTCTACTTTTTGGGATTGTTCGGCGGTGGTATCCAGGTTAGTTTTGAACAAGGCGTATTTATTTTCTGGACCATCACTGATTTTTTTCTGTTTATTTAATTCCCAACAGGTTTCAAAAAAGTCTTTCTGCGTTTGCCCTATTTCCATTCCGAAGATCAATTCATTATATTCTTTACCTGAGGCTAATTCTTTTTTCACCATCGAGGTATATTCCGATTCACAAGACAGAAAAAAGATGGGTATCAGCAATAAAAAAATATTTGCTTTCAATAATTTTAACATTTGTTTTCTTTTCTATTTTAAAACAGCTTCAATAGCTGATTGATTATTTATTCCAATTAATATTCTTTTCTGATCAAGCGGTACAAAACTCCTTATTTCTCCAGTCAAATTTAGAGGTACCGCTTTGGAAAAATTAATTGTATTGTCATTCCTTTTTGTTCCCGCTACCAACCAGCCATCAGAAGCATCATATCGCCCAAACTGCGGTTTTACCAAATAATGATTTCCACCTAATAATAGATCCGTATTGTCATCCCCATTGAAATCTCCAAACAAGGCAGCATGGACGGAAGAGTACTGGATCTCGGGAGGTAAAGGTTTTGAGACAAATCCATTTTCAGTTTGCTGCCAAAGGCTGGAACTCAGCATATCTAATTCAAAAACCCTGGATGCCCGAAGTATTTCGGGGTCAAATAAATCCGACATTTCCGCCTTGGCGTAATCCCGGTAATAGAGAAACTTTCTTTTTAAAGAAGGCAACTGAGAGGTAATTTCATCCATATCCAAAACCGGATAAACTTTACCGTTGATTTCTTCACAAAGAATTTGTTCCAACTGTCCGTTATTATCAAAATCATTGACGTATAATTTATACTGAGGACTCAGGGTCGTATTTAATCCTAGGTTACCTACAAAAATATCTATTTTTGCATCTTTATTAAAATCTCCCACTTCGATACAATTCCACATGCCACGCGTACGATCGAGACCAAAGCGATTCGTTGACTTTTTGATTTTTTTTCCGTCATTTATAAAAATAGTAATGGGCATCCATTCGCCAACCACCAGTAAATCTTTATGGTCGTCCTGATTGACATCCAGCCAAACTGCGTCGGTAATGATACCCAAATTCTGGAGATCGGGCACATCAAGATTTTCGTATTTATTATTTCCAATATTCTTCAACAAATAACCAGCACCAGGATTGCCGTATAAATTATTACCGTTTCGATTGCCGACAAAAATATCTGGTAATCCATCCTGATCAAAATCAGTGATGGCAACCGTACCGGTGGCGACAGATTTTGGAAAAGGTAGCGCATTGGTCATCATTTTGAAATTTCCAGAACCATCATTCTGGTAAAGGATATCCTGCAATTCGACAGACCGCGGAGGATAGGCCGTGCCGCCATGAGCGACGTATAAATCCATATCTCCATCCTGATCGCTATCAAAAAATACCGCATCGACTACTTCCGACCGAACTTGAGGTAAAAATGGCGTACTGATAGAATCGTAGCCTTCACCATTCGACAATAAAAGGACTGAATGTTGGTTTTTAGCTCCGCCAATAAACAGGTCTGGCTGCTCGTCTCCGTTCAGATCGGTGGTGGCAATGGCGGGCCCCTGACGAGTATTCATTTTAAAGAGAAGGCGTTCCCGGTTAAATTGATTAAAATTAGTTTCCTGATGCGTAAAACCAAAGGGCCGAATTTTCCTGAATATTTTTTCCTCAACCAATGGCCTGGTTATTTTTTCCAGATCAAGATTCGGTTTCTCTTGCTGCTCAACGGATAATAACTGATTCGGAGATACATTCGGGACGGTTTGAGTGGTTCCATCTGGCCAGTTGATGACCAGGCTGTCGATCGTTGTACAATTTCCCAATCCTACATGGATGTAGTTAGAAATACTGGATTGAAAGCCCCGGGAAGGAAACTGTTCATTCATCAATGCTTGTCCACAGGAGAAAACGGTTACCTTAGTACCAATCGCCTGGGTATTTTTTTTAGCTCCTTTTAATTTAATTCGGAGATAATTGGTGTTTTCGTGCTGAAGGGTATTTTCGTAGACGAAGCTGGGCATGTTTACGTTATTGATCACCAAATCCAGGTCGCCGTCATTATCCAAATCTCCGTAGGCACTGCCATTACTAAAACTGGGTTGATCAAATCCCCAATCATGGGTTTGGTCAGAGAACGTAAAACTTCCTTTATTTTTAAAAGCATAATTGGGAACTGCCTGGGAAGGCATGGCATCGATAAGTTTGGTGATGGTATTTTTTCCGTTGGCAATCATACTTTTTATTTTAGTATCGTTCGCAATGAATGCCAAATAATCGCGGTCCAGCAAATCTTTATAAATGCCGTTGGCGACGATAATATCTTTCAAACCATCGTTATCAAAATCCTGCAGCAAACAGGACCAACTCCAGTTGGTTGCGGCCACTCCGGTCATCCGGCCTACTTCCATAAAGCCGGATGCTCCAAAATTACGCTGTAACATATTACGGGGAAGCTGGTGATCATATCCGTTTTTGGTGGCTAAAGTATATTTTTTCCAGGATTCGTAAGTAGCTTTTGTTTTTTTACGGTGTAGAGAATCCGGTAACATTTCCGTAATCATTAAATCCGGTTTTTGGTCATTATCCAAATCACCTACGTCCGCGCCCATAGATCCCATCGGCAGGGATTGGAAATAGTCCGTACTGGTTTCCGTAAAAGTTTTATCCTGGTTATTTAGATAGAGGTAATCTTTTTCAAAAAAATCATTAGAAATATAAATATCCGGCCAACCGTCCAAATTGAAATCACTTAGGGTGATTCCCAGGCCAAAACCGATGGCACTTGTGTAGATTCCGGCCTCAAGGCTGACGTCGTAAAATTTTCCATCCCGGTTTTCCAAAAACTTATTTCCGGTTTCGGTTGGTATTTTTCGTTTGTCGCGCACCAGGTCAAAACCACCAACGGAGCGGACGGAGTTGTTGAGCAGATAACAATCCAGATCACCGTCCCGGTCATAATCAAAAAAAGCAGACTGAATAGAAAGGCCTTCGATATTCAAACCATAGGACTCAGAAGCTTCCACAAAATGGAGGTTTCCCTGATTGATAAAAAGTTCATTATGCCGGTTGGGACCTCCAGGTTTACCCGCTTTGCAAACGTAAAGATCCAATAGTCCATCGCCGTTTATATCCACGAAATTAGCACCGGCGGACCAAACGTCCGGACAAGCGACCCCTGCCTTTTCGGTAATATCTTCAAATTCCCAATTTCCTTTGTTCAGAAATAATTTGTTGTCCACCAGGTTTCCGGTAAAATAAATATCAATCCAGCCATCATTGTTAATATCGCCCAGGGCAACTCCTCCTCCGTTGTAAAAATTGCGATAAATGTAGGGATTAAAATCTTCGGTATAAGCGAGATCATTTTCAAATTGGGCGGTTATATCTTTACGTAACAGAAACAATCCTTTGTCCGGCTCATTAGAACAGCCAATTAGCAACCAGGTCAGAGAGATGTATAGAAGTGAGAATCTCATAGTACTAAAAGTAGTTTAATGGAAAAGGGTTGCTTTTACCAAGCAACCCTTTTCAAAGTATCGTTAGAATATTGATTCTAAATCATAAAGACTAGTAACCAGGATTCTGTGTCAAAGTACCGTTAGAAACAGTAATTTGGTTAATAGGAATCGGAAAAATATTCCTGGTAGCGTCAGATGCTGGCTTTTCCCACCAAGCACGGTTGTAGGCATCAAAACGAATCAAATCCGTACGACGAGAAGATTCCTGGAACATTTCACGACCTCTTTCGGCCAAGAAACCCTCCGCATCGATAGAACTAAGATCGGCTACCTTAGCACGAGCTCTGATCATGTTAACATCTGGAAGTGAAAGATTCCAGTTACCTGCCTGACGAGCTAGTGCTTCACCACGCATTAGGATTACATCACCTAAACGAACGATCGGATAATCATTACTCATATTATCACGTCCAAACTGACGGAAACTGAATTTAGTCGCACGAGCACCAGCCTGACGAATAGAGTTAGGTTGTAATTCGTTAATAGCCGGAGTATAGTTCAGAACAATTCCATCTTCATCATCGGTGGCAAAATCAAGGATATCTAATCCTTTGGCATCTAGTTGTTCGCCAGCAGCGAAGTTATTGGCTTTACGAACATCACCATCTTCGTAAGAATTATAAAACTCTTCCAGTGTAGCGTATCCATTCCAGGGCTGAGACTGTAAATTCCAGGTAACCTGACTTGAATAGTGCAGGTTCATCTGGCTAAAGTTCATTCCGGTACCATTTACTTCATCATAATCGATGGTAAAAATATGTTCCGGATTACCCCCGTTATTAGGCGCAAAAACTGCAGCGTAACCTTCCAGCATCTCGGGATCAGAATCAACACCAACTCTTTTTCCTTTGTTAGGAACGGAGCAGCCATTATCACAAAGCGAGTAAACACCGCTATCGATAATCAGACTAGCAGCATCAGCCGCTTCTTGCCAGCGTGGAGTACCTGTGTAAACCTCTGCATTCAAGTAAACTTTAGCCAGGATTCCCAAAGCACCGTATACATTGATTTGATAAGGATTATTGGTAGTAGCTAAGTCACTGGAAGACAAATCCATACCAGCAGTAATTTCCGAAACGCCAATTGCTCTCAATAATTCGGATTCAACAAAGTTGAATACTTCCTGACGAGATACCTGTGGAGGATCCTGACCAGGAGCCGTTGGAATTTTCACACTACCAAACGAGTCCATTAATCTCCAGTAAAAATAAGCTCGGAGTGCAGTTGCCTGAGCAGTTGCATTTGCATCCAGTGTACCACCAGCTAAAAGTTCGTTAACGGTATTAATCGCCGTGTAAGAACCATTCCACGCATTTTCTATAAATGAGTGTGTCGGTGTGTAAGTATGCTGGTGTAACTGAATCAGGATTCCTCCATCAAACCAGTCACCACCTTTGGCGGCAATTACCATTTCGTCGGTAGGTATTTCCTGAATGGAATAATAATTACCGTGATTGGCAGTACCCGTATTACGTAATTCGGAAAAAGCTCCAGCGAGCTGTCCAAGTGGTTGGGCACCAGGGTCAAAAAAGTCCCCATTACCCGGATCAACCAGATCACTGACAGGGACGGAAACGTCGTTGGTAATTTCACCCACCAAGTTTTCTTCCAGATCTGTACAGGCCTGTGCGCCCAAGATAGCCAAAGAGGCTAGTACGATTTTAGAAAATTTATTCATGTTGTTATTAATTTATTTGAAGTTAAAGTTAATACCTAAAGAAATTGCCCGGGAGGCAAAGTAGCTAGTTCTACGATCAATACCAGGTGCCAATACATCCGCCGCGTTGAGATCTACCGCACCGCCGTTATCAGTAGGAGGAAAATCTACCAAGTTTGGTTCTGGATTCGTACCGGTATAACCAGTAATTACAAACGCGTTCTCTACAATTAACGATAAATTAATGGCATCGAAGTACTTATTGTTCAAGTTAAATCGTCGGGAAATAGACAAGTTGTCTAATTTAAAGAAATCTGCTTTCTCTACGTACAAATCACTGAAACGTGCGGTCGTTAATCCTTCCACTGCCTTATCAGTCGTCACGTAGTTGTAAGAACCCTGAGAAGCTAATCTTGGCTCGTAAAACAATCTAAAACTGTTTACTAAGCTATGTCCAAAAGCACCACGGAAAAAAGCATTCACTGTCCAGTCACCAAAGCTAAGGGTATTGGTCCATCCTAATTCTAAATCAGGAATTCCATTTCCAACCACGGTAAAGTCATTACCATCTTCATTTTCAGTTAACGCATCACCAGGATTTCATTCGATAATTCCGTTTCCGTTAAGATCAGAAAAAATAGGGTTTCCAGCATCATCAACACCATCAAAAATTGGTGCATAAATTTGACCAATTTCTTCTCCAACCTGTACCAAAATTGGTGCTGATTCATTTTGACCAGGTGCTCCTAGGTTTCCACGTAAAGATCGTGGCGTTATGAATTCGTTCAATTTGGTTGTATAATTGGATAAAACAACTCCAGTAGTATAACTAACGCGATCATTTTTGATCAGGTCATAATTAAGGGATAATTCAATACCTTTGGTATTTAATTCACCTGCATTTTGAAATTGAGTTGATGCACCGAACTCACTTGCCTCTACGTCAACTTCTAAGATAAAGTCAGAGATCGTACGATTGTATAAATCAAGTGTAGAAGAGAATCGGCCACTAGAGACTTCGATTCCAATGTTAAACTCTTTCTTTTCTTCCCACTTCAAATCCTCGTTAGCGGCACGAGCCTGTACAGAAGAAACGCTTCCATCTGCTTGGTTAACGATATTTCGAACCGGTTGAGAAAGTCCACTTTGCTCTGGTAAAGCACCCGTAACACCATATCCTAATCTCACCTTAAATAAATCAAGGCTTCCGATGTTAGCATAACGGTTGACATCTACTCCTAAACCGAAGGCTGGGAACCAACCCCATTTATTGTCTTCTCCTAACTTCGAAGATCCTTCACGACGAATGGAAGCATTTAAGAAGATAGCATTATCAATCGTTGCGTTCGCACGACCAAAGAATGCGATAATCTTATCATTTGGAGAAGCATTAGCGTTGATATCAATAAATCCAGCATTTTGCAAATCTTGAGAACTTTCCAAAATATTGCTGTAATCATTAGAATCATCCGGAAAATCACCAATACTCATGAAACGTTCTCTGAACTGATTTTCCTGGTAAGAGTATCCACCAGTAAGCGTAAGGTCGGTTGATCCAAAATTAGTCAGGTACGTTAAGTATCCTTCGTAAAGGTTAAAGTCATTGTTTTGCTCGTAGAAGTTAGCTAAACCTCTTCGGCTTAAACTATTGGCATTACCACGGAAGAAGCTCGTCGTTGGGTAATACTGCTCGGTAGCAATATCTGTTTTCTGCTGAGAAATACGGAAATTAGCAGTTAAACTTTCCAGGATAGAATAACCAAAGTTAGCACCCCAGGTAAACTCACGGCGTACGCCTTCATTGCGATTTTGCTCAATTACAGCGACTGGATTAAAACTATCAAACAATCCCAGGGTCTGGAAATAACCACCGAAAGGAGTTCCATCAAATGCAAAGGAAGCATCTTCGGCAAAGATCGGAGCCGTAGGATTACTAGTAACCGCATAACGTAATGCTTCGTTGAAACCAAACTGTTGGTTACGATTGGTGTAAGATGCGTTAAAGTTAATTTTCAACTTATCATCCAAAACCCGGGTCTGCATGTTGACACGCGTATTGAATTGATCAAAACCACTGTTTCTTAAAATACCGTTCGTTTCACGGTAGTTAGCAGAAACACGGTAAGATGTATTTCCTGAACCGCCAGAAGCAGATAAACCGTGTACCTGACGGAAACCTTGACGCGTTACTTCATCGAGATAATCTACATTACTACCTAAATCTACGCCACCCGCAGCAATAAATTCCGGCCCGTCTAAGGTTTCAACGGTATTTACGGCATTAGAAACAGAAAACTGTCCGTTGTAAGTAACTTTCATCTTTTCGTTGGTAGAACCAGACTTGGTGGTTACGATGATTACTCCGGAAGATCCACGCGATCCGTAAATTGCAGCAGCAGATCCATCCTTTAGTACCGTCATGCTTTCGATATCGTTAGGATCAACGTTATCTAAAGAAGCACCAATAATTCCGTCAACTACAATGAGCGGTTCTACGTTCGCTCCAATGGTCGAAATACCACGAAGACGAATGGTACCCGAAGCGTTAGGATCACCTCCCCGGTTATACACCTGAAGTCCGGCTACCTTGCCTTGTAATAATTGCGAAGGATCAGAAATTACACCTTTATTAAATTCTTCTTCTCCCAGTTGAACAACCGCCGAGGTAATCTCTTTTTCACTCTGAGAACCATAACCAACTACCACTACTTCGTCAAGCGTAGAACCAGCCATCATAGTTATATTAATGGTTGACTCGGTACCAACCACCATTTCTTTCGTATCGAAGCCCGTGTACGAATAAACCAAAACATCACCCGTGTTTGCGTTAATTGTGTAGACTCCGGAAATATCCGTAACCGTCCCAACGGTGGTTCCTTTAACCTGTACTGTTGCACCGATTAAAGGTTCATTATATTCACCATCCATCACCGTTCCGGTAACTTTCATCTGTGCCATACCAGCTGTAACCAGCATCACCACAAATAAAGCGGAGAATAAAAATTTAGTTAAACATTTTTTCATACGTCAATTTTTTTTAAAATTTTGTAAAATAATAGATCAAGACCCCTTTATTCTGTCAAATAGACAGAAAAAGAAATAATGTAATAAAAATATAGATAGTTATTCTGTGATCGTCAAAAATAAAAATTAATATTAAAAAAAAGAAACTAATATTATCGCAATCGTTTGCGGGAATGGTTGCAGTTGATAACTTTTATCTATATTTGGCAATAAATTTTTCCAACAAAAAACAACTAAATATTGATGATGCAACGGATTACCATCAAAGACCTGGCTACCATGCTAAATCTCTCTACTTCCACTATTTCCAGGGCATTGAGTGATCATCCTGATATCAGTGAAGCCACCCGAAATCGGGTAAAAGAGACCGCTAAACGACTAAATTACCGAACCAATCTCCAGGCGCGTTTTTTTCGTAAAAAACATTCTGGATTAATAGCGCTGATTTTACCGGAAATCAATATGTTTTATCATCCTTCTTTAATTGAAGGGGTAAACGCTGCGATTGCCGAAACGCCCTACTCCCTGGTTATGTTCCAGACCAATAATAGTATCAAGCAGGAAAAAGAAGCCATTGAGCAGTGTATTCGCTGGGCGGTAGAAGGCGTTATGATTTCCGGGACCATCAACACCAATAAATATTCAATGGCCCACCTGGAAGAGTTAGCCCTGGCAAATATCCAATGTATTATGTACGACCGGGTGATCCCAGATTCAAGCTTACCAATGCTGACGATTGATAACGCAGATTGTGCCAAAAAAGGGGTGAATATTCTGCTCGAACATGGTCACCGCAATATTCTCGGCATCTTTGCAAATGTTTCTCTGGCCATTACTCAGGAACGGATGGAAGGGTTTAAGCAGGCATTCCGGGATCTTGGTCTGGTTCCGAATCCCGATCACATCATTACCGTGGAACGCCCCAGTCTGCTGGATAATATTTTACCGGTGTTGCTCAGCAACCATATATTCAGTGGTATTTTTACCATGACGGATGAACTACTTTATTTCACCACGAATAATATACGCAAACTTAATCTCGCTATTCCAGAGGATCTTTCGATCGTATCTATCAGCGATGGTGTTTTTCCCAATCATTATTATCCTAAAATTACTTATATCGAAGATTCTGGTAAAAGAATGGGACAAGCGGTATTGGCTCAGACTATTAAAAACATTAACAATTCCAACAAAGAAAAACAAATTCATTATTTGCCCACCGAAATCGTTTGGGCCCATTCGGTAAAAGGAATTGAGCAGTGAGTATGAGCTGGGCCAGGATTAAGTTCCGAATACCACAAAAACAAAACAGATAATTATCAAGCGAAAACAGGGCTCCCACTACACGTCACAAATCGCTACTGCAGCTTTTAGAGCAGCGAGTTTTTCTCCCTCGGTTTTTCCGGTGGGCACAAATTCCTGTCCAATAAAACCGGTGTAACCAGTATCCTTTATTGCTTTCATAATAAAGCGATAATTCAGCTCCTGGGTCTCATCAATCTCGTGGCGACCCGGTACGCCTGCGGTGTGATAATGGGAGATATAATCGGAATATTTACGAATCGTGGCCACCACATCTCCCTCCATAATTTGGGCGTGATAGATATCGTAAAGGATTTTAAAATTGGAGGAGTCGACCATTTCACAAAGTGCTACGCCCCACTCCATGTTATCAAACTGATGATCGGGATGATCTACTTTTGAGTTAAGGTACTCCATGGAAATCGTAATACCCTGGTCTTCGGCCATTTTCATGACGGGCTTTAATCCATTCTTGCAGTTAATAAGATTTGTGTAGTCCGTCCGCCCTTGTCGCTGCCCGGCAATGGCAATAAGGTTTTTTACTCCTGCCTTGACTGCTTTGGGAATTAGCGCCCGGTAATATTCTAATAACGCGGCGTGGTTGTCGGGATTGGTAAAAAAATTATCCAGACTGACGCCATCCGGATATTTATCCCACCCAATAGCACAGGTAAGTCCGTATTTTTTCATCACTTCCCACTCTTCCGGCCCGGTAAGTTCGATAGAATGCATCCCGTAATCTGCGACGACCCGACAAAGCTCCTCCAATGGAACACTATTGTAACACCAACGGGAAACAGAATGCTTAAACGTTCCTTTCATTTTTTGGTGATTGGTAGCATTCGCATTTAAATTTAGTAATAGTCCTCCTGTCGTAATTGCCGTAGCTTTAAAAGCGTCTCTTCTTTTCATAAAAGATTAATTTTTTTTGTAAAAATAATAGCCTCTCGAAAAAATTACCGAATTATTAATTGAAGTTGTTTAAGAACTCCATTGTAAAATATAGGAAATAATATTTAGAAGTTGTATAATAATTCAGAAAGAAGGCGGGAAAGAGAAAAAATTACTCGAATTAAGGGTCATTTGTGCATTTTTCAATAAAAAATTAAACTATTCCGATCATCAATGGTCAAATTAGGAAACCTAGCAATTCTATGTCTTCAATCAAGAAAAAGATCACTCATCTGTACTGGCGTGCCGGATTTGGTATCTCGCTGGAGAAGCTGAACCAGAAATCAGAGCTTCCTTTCGACGTTACCATCCAGCAGCTTTTAAAGGACGCGAAAAAGCCAGACCTCCTCGATTTTCCACTACCCGTATATGAAATGGCTTCGAAAGAGGGAATCACCAAAGCGGAGAGAGCTTCCCTGAGGAAAAAATTACAGCGGGAAAACCGTGATGTAAATAGTAGTTGGGTACGCAAAATGGTTCATTCGGACAATCCATTACTGGAGCGGATGACCCTGTTTTGGCATGGTCACTTTGCGCTAGTCAGCCGCAATAATTCTTTTGTTTCGAAATCTTATATAAACACGCTAAGAAGCCACGCTTTAGGAAATTTTGGAGACCTGGTATTGGCAATTGCCCGTGATCCGGGGATGATTCGTTTTTTAAATAATCAACAAAACAAAAAAGGTCAACCGAACGAAAATTTTGCGCGTGAACTTCTCGAACTATTTACGATCGGAATTGGTCATTATTCGGAGCAGGACATTAAAGAAGCAGCCCGTGCCTTTACGGGTTGGCGAACCAATAAAAAAGGAGCTTTTGATTTCAGTGAACGACATCATGATTTTGGAGTAAAATCTTTCTTCGGTCAAAAGGGAAATTTTGACGGAACGGATATTATTCGAATTATTTTAGAAAAAAAACAAACGTCGATTTTTATTGTAAGCAAGGTTTATCAGTATTTTGTAAATGAAAAAATCAATAAAGAACATGTTCAGCGCTTAGCGGAGGTTTTCTATCAATCGAATTATAATATTGAAAAACTGATGCGAACCATTTTTGAAAGCGAGTGGTTTTATGCTGAAAAAAATATGGGTACCAAAATAAAATCACCAATTGATTTACTGGTGGGAATGATGAAAACATTACAACTAAACTTAGAGAACCAAAAGTCATTTTTGTTTATTCAAAAAATATTGGGACAAACCCTCCTGAATCCACCCAATGTAGCTGGATGGCCAGGAGGAAAAGCCTGGATTGATAATGCTACCCTCGTTTTCCGTCTTAATCTCGCAGGTTATTTTTTTAAAACGGTCAATGTAAACGTAACCGCCAAACCGGAATTTGAGGATAAGGCAGACAAAAAAATGAAAGCAAAACTTCCGGCCACAATGAACCTATCTCCGATTCTGGCGTATTTTGCGCAATTTGAAGAAGACCTGATTTTTACCAATTTAAGAGATTGGTTGTTGCAAAGTAATTTGCCGATAGAAAAATCTGAAATGGATGCTTTCACCAAACACCAGACCAAAGATGATTACGTAAAATCATTGTTGTTGCGATTGATGACCTTGCCGGAATATCAGGTTTGTTGAGGTGTTTTGGTGTTGAATCGTTGAAGCGTTTAAGCGTTTAAGCGTTGATAAATAGTTTAATTTTAAAAAAAATAAATAGATGAAGCGGAGAGATTTTTTAAGAAATACCGGATTGGCATCTACCTCCCTATTCGTTCCACAATTCTTGAGTGGTTTCAATCGGAATGGCTTTCACCGGAACGGAAAAAATCTGGTCATTATTCAGTGGTCCGGTGGCAATGATGGTTTAAATACCGTCGTTCCTTTCCAGAATGACATTTACTATAGAAATCGTCCTACCCTAGCGATTCCAAAGAAAAAAGTACTTAAACTGACCGATGAAATTGGTTTTAATCCGATGTTGGGTGGGCTAAATAATCTTTACGACGAAGGTCTCCTGACGGTGATCAACAACGTGGGCTACCCCAATCCCGTCCGGTCACATTTTCGCTCAATGGACATCTGGCATACCGCAAGTAACAGCGATCAATATTGGCAGACTGGATGGTTGGGCCGGTACCTGGATCAAAATAAATCCGGCGATCTTCCTCACACGGCACTAGAGATTGATGATGCGTTGGTGCTCGCCTTAAAGGGTCAGCATAAAACGGGTTTTGCAGCTTCTAATCCCGCTAAATTAAAGAGGGCCGCTAACAATCCTTTTTTACAAAAAATTGCCCATCACCACCAACACGACCACGAGGAAAATGTCGAATATTTGTATAAAACACTGATCAATACACAATCTTCCGCTAATTATTTATCTGAACAAACTAAAGGTTCGAAAACAAAAGCAAGATATCCAAACACCCAAATTGGAAAAGACCTCGCGACAATTTCTAACCTCATTGCCAGAGACACCAACACAAAAATTTACTACATCGACATGGGCGGTTTCGATACGCACGCTTCTCAAAAAAATCGTCAGGAAAGACTCTTAAAGCAATACGACGAAGCGATAAAAATATTCGTCAAAGATTTACAAAAAAATCAGCAACTTGATGATACCCTGATTATGACATTTAGCGAATTCGGACGGCGGGTAAAAGAAAATAACAGTCGGGGTACCGATCACGGCACGGCCAATAACGTATTCTTTATCGGTGGAAAATTAAAAAATCCAGGCATCTTTAACGAAGCACCTAATCTTTCCAAACTGGACCAGGGAGATCTCATCTATACGGTTGATTTCAGAAAAATCTATGCCTCGGTTTTAAAAAACTGGCTGGGAGTTAATCCTGGAGATATATTGTTGGATACTTATCAGCCGTTGGATATTGTTTGAGGTGCTGTGCTGGTTGAAGCGCTGCGCTTCAACCATTGAAGCGACTCAACCCCTTACCGTTCCTCCGCATAAATAAAAATTTCCTTTTCATTCGGCTTCGCGTAACCCCGGTACATTCCGGGCGTATTAAACGGCATGGCGACGTTTCCGTATTTATCCACGCCAATGATGCCGCCGGTGCCTCCTTTATCCTTTAATGTTTTCATAATCACGGTATTGGCCGCTTCTTGAAAACTCTCCTTTCCATACGCCATGCGCGCGTGAATATCGTGGGCCACCACGTACCGCATAAAGTACTCTCCGTGTCCCGTCGAAGAAACCGCACAAGTAGCATTGTTTGCGTAAGTGCCGGCCCCGATAATGGGAGAATCTCCGATCCGGTTATAGCGCTTGTTGGTCATCCCTCCAGTAGAAGTTCCAGCCGCTAAATTTCCCCGGCGGTCAAGAGCAGCACAACCGACTGTCCCGTATTTAAAGTCTTCCCCCTGATCGAAAATAAATCCGGATTTAGCCTCTTTATCTTTGGCTCTTTGCAACGACTTCCACCGATCTTCGGTATAAAAGTAGGCCGGATCAACCGTTTCTATGCCCACCTCGGCGGCGAAGGTTTCCGCTCCTTTTCCCGTGAGTAATACGTGGTTTGATTTTTCCAGTACCGCCCGGGCCAGTCGAATGGGATTTTTGATATTAGATACCCCACCGATCGCCCCGGCATTTTGGGTTTTACCCTCCATAAAAGAGGCATCCATTTCATTTTTACCATCATAATTAAATACCGCTCCTTTAGCCGCATTGAAGTAGGGCGAATTTTCCAATATCATGATCGTTTGCTCCACAGCGTCCATGCTGGTTCCTCCCTGATCCAGAATTTTACGTCCGGTTTCCAGTGCCTGATCCAGTACCGCACGAATCGCCTTTTCTTTTTCTTCGGTAATATTTTCCTTTAGAATGGTCCCTGCACCTCCGTGGATCGCAATCGCATATGGCGCCGGGGTCATAACTTTGGAAGTATCATTTTTCATGGCATCATTTTTTTCTCCCGTGGAGGAACCACAGGCCATTAAAAATAAAAGGCTAAAGCAAAAGAGGTATTGACTTTTTTTCATAATCGGGAATTTTCCTAAAGGTAAAAATTGTTTACATAAATCAATTGCGAATAAAAGCTTATTTTTGACCCTGATTCCCTTTCCAGTCAAACCAAGTCTCAATTTTGAATAATTGAATGTTCAATATTGATGATAAGCCCGTTTATTAGACGGATTCTATAATTTTCATCAAGCTCCACTCATCTGAACGGAAGCTTATTTTAAAATTTTATAATGAAAATACTCATTATCGGTGGTGGTAATATGGGAATGACCTACGCCCAAAGTTTTTTACGATCACATATTGCCCGTAAGGAAGATCTGATGATTCTGGAACGCTCGGAAGAAAAAGCGGTGGTTTTGGCCCAAAAAGATATCGGAACCATCTATGGAAGTCCGGATACCTGTCTGCAAAATGCGGATATCATCATCTTTGCGGTCAAGCCCCAGGATTGCCTGGCACTTTTTGCCACCTTACGTCCGCTGGTAGATCCACAACAAGTATTTATGAGCATCATGGCCGGGGTAAAAATTGAAACTATTCAGGAGGCATTGGGTATCAAAAAAGTAATCAGAGCCATGCCTAATTTACCCGCCCAAATCGGAATGGGAATGACGGCTTTTACCTCGACCGATGATGTGACCAGAATTGAATTGGTAATGGTACAGAACCTGATTAATACGACGGGTAAAAGTTTGTACGTCAGTAACGAATCATTTATTGACGCTGCAACCGCGATTTCTGGTAGCGGCCCGGCCTACGTTTATTATTTTATGAATGCCATGATCCTGGCAGCCAAAAAAATGGGATTTTCGGAATCTGAATCCGAGCTATTGGTGCGTACTACTTTCCGGGGCGCAGCTGATTTATACAACAAAAATAATTTTAGTTGTGAAGAATGGATCGCAATGGTTTCTTCCAAGGGTGGAACCACGGAAGCTGCCGTAGCTTCTTTTAAAAAGAACCTGGTCCACGAAGATATTATTGAGGGCGCGGAAGCTGCTCTGGCACGGGCGGTCAAATTAGGAGAAAAAAAATAAGGGATTGGAATAGCACTAAAATTGTAATGCAAACCGAAATCTACCGGATATCGGGCGGAGGTAAAGAAGCTGTTTAAAGTAAAAATTGCGCTCCTACCAGATCAACTTTATTTTTATTAGAAACGAAGTTGATCATTCTAATTCCTTACCTCACCACTTCCAACCGGCGTTTACCCCGGTCTTCGGAGAGTAAAATACCGTCTACTTCAACGTACCCTTTCCAGGGCATCGAAAATCTGGGTTCGGGATCATCCGCTTTACTAAAAAAATCCCACTGGCTGACCAGTCTTGTCTTCTTATCAACATAAACATGGTATTTGTTTTCGGGAGTTGTTCCTGTGTTAGAAAACGTAAGCGCTAACAGATCGGCGGGCTGATTTTCGGCGGTATTTTTTTTCCCCAGGTATTTTAGCTTGACCCCGGTATCCTTTAGTTTATAAGGCATGGCCAGCCAGTAGCTGTCGTTGATCCAGATATTCATTGCTTTTTCCATTTCGATCTTAAGCGAATCTGGATGGGTAATTGCCTGGCCTTTGTATTTAGCGGTTCCTTTCCCCGAAAAGACATTGATCGTTAACTTCGATTCTTCCTCTGGATTGATGATGACTACATCACCGGATTTTTTGCTCCAGACCAAATCCCTTTTTCCGAAAAAATTCCAGGCGAGGGTATCCACGGCATCCCAGGCGGCACGGCCTCCCATGGCCTGCATGACTTGATCGGCAATCTGGATGGCTTGAGGGTCCGATTCTGCTGCGAGAAATCCGGGGGCAGCGGGATTCTCTTCGCTGGAAGTGTTACCAACATTATCTACCGGTTGACAGGAGAAAAATAAACAAAGACCGAAGAAAAAAAATAACTTGTACATAGGGTTGTTTTAAAAAGAAGTAGAGGATGCTGGAAAAGATCAACAAGCACCCCGTTTTAATAATTGATACTCTCCTTGTTTTTTAAATTCACGAATGGACATACCCGTATACTTTTTAAAAGTTTTGGAAAGATGGCTGACATCCGTAAAACTCAATTCATGCGCAATTTCGGTAAGATTATAATTCGAATTTAACAATCGGATTTCTACTAATTTTAGTTTGGTCTTGATAATATATTCTCGTAAAGACATCTTCACTTTTTTACGAAAAAATTCACTTAGATACGTTGGTGATATTAAAAATGTTTTTGCTAATTGTTCTACCTTCAAAAGATGGGGCTCATTAATATTTTCGTTGATATAAGCCAACAGTTTAGTCACCCGGTCATCTTTTTCAGCATTGGTGGCGATATCGTAAGCCAAACTATTTTTACTATTTCGCAATAGAATTTCCAAAATACTTGTCATAAAACTTTTAATCAAAGTGAGAGAGCTTGACTGATAATTTCTATTCTCTTTTAATATTAAATCAATTAGCGCGTAGATATGCTGTCGGTCTAATTCATTATGAATAATATCTCCTGGTAGTTGATTGTAATTGGACAAAATATAAGCGGCTTCGTTAAACCAATCCGATTGGTTCGAATCAGTACGTTTACCAATGTTAAAAAAGCCAGAGGTAAATTTTAAAAAAACAAACTTGGTAGGTGCTTCAATCTGAAATGAATGACACTTTAGAGGTGGAAGTAAAAACAAACTCCCTCTTCTATAATCATGAAAATTGTAATTAATACATTGGGTTCCTCTTCCTTCTTTGATGAGTACCAATTCAAAAAAATTGTTTTTTACAGGACGTTGTTGCCATGCTTCTAATTCCAACTCTTGTATTTCAAAAGGTTTATAAGCTTGTAAAACTTGCATATCTGTACGTTTTTACCACAAAAATAAGCTAAAACATAAATAATTTCTACTTTTCAACGATTAATACCTTTATTTATACCGAATTGACCTTTTTTTTTACTATAAAAAACAAGATACATTAAAGCATCTTTGCATCGTAACAAAATAATCATTCACAGAAAAAAAATAACGATGAAAGGAATGTTAATTAAGAAATACGGCGAAAACGCGGTATTTGAACTCTCAGAAATTGAAAAACCAACTGTAAAAGCTGGTCATATTTTAGTTAAAATCGCAGCGTCAAGTGTAAATACGGTAGATACCATGATCCGCAAAATGGGAAAGAATTTACCTTTGTCTCCTGATGCACCCGCTATTCTGGGTATGGACTTCGCGGGAACAATTGAAGCAATTGGAGAAGGCGTAGAAGGTTATGCAGTTGGCGATGAAGTATATGGTTGTGCTGGTGGTTTAGCAGATTTAGCTGGAACATTAGCGGAGTACATCGTAGCAGATAGTAATCTCTTAGCGCATAAGCCTAAAAATTTGTCAATGCGAGAAGCCGCCGCTTTACCTTTAGTGGCCATCACCGCTTATGAAGGATTGATGCGAGCAGGTATCAAAAAAGGACAAAAGGTACTGGTACAAGGAGGAGCTGGTGGTGTAGGTCATGTCGCTTTACAATTAGCAAAACATTTTGGAGCGGAAGTTTATGCAACCGGTTCAGGTTCGGAAAAAATGCAAGTAATTGAGGACTTTGGTGCCACCGCCATTAATTACAAGACGGAAACCGTTGAGCAGTTTGTAGCCAAACATACCAATGGTGCAGGTTTTGATATTGTTTATGATTCGGTAGGTGGACCGAATATGGTTAAATCTTTTGAGGCAGCTACCCTGAATGGTCAGGTGATTAGTACGGTTTCCTTATGTGAGTTGGATTTGACGCTTGCACACTTTAAGGGGTTATCACTTCACGTTGTGTTTATGTTAATCCCAATGCTGCATAATTACAAACGTGAGGAGCACGCAATTATACTTCGAAATGTTGCCCAAATTGTCGAAGCTGGCGATTTAAAACCCTTACTTGACGAGCAGCGATTTTCACTGGAAGAAGTAGGAAAGGCACATGCCAGATTGGAAAGTGGTAAAGCCATCGGGAAGGTAGTGGTGGAGAATTAAGCGATCATTGATTAAAGGGTTTTATTTTTGAAGCTGTTTAAAAATCATTCTTTTTAAAAAATGAAGAAAAAATTCGAGCTAATCAACAGCGGTTACAACAACGTATTTCAGGCTGACCGGCTAAGTATAGGTTTGGTGGTACCCATTGAAAATTACAGCCAAAGTTCTGTTCCCACGATGAAGCATCATGTGGAGAGGATAAAGTTAGCTGAACGGTTAGGCTATAAAGCGGTGTGGGTTCGGGATGTCCCTTTTCACATGCCATCATTTGGCGATGCCGGACAGACCTATGATCCATTTACCTATTTGGGATTTTTGGCAGGACAGACTTCTGAGATTGCTTTGGGAACGGCAAGTATTGCTTTGCCTTTGCACCATCCAGTTAATATCGCTAAATCTGCCGCAACGATTGACCAATTATCCGACGGGCGATTCATCATGGGTGTTGCGTCAGGCGACCGTCCGACGGAATATCCCGCCATGAATGTTGATTTTGAAAAACGGGGTGCATTGTTTCGAGATACGTTTGATTATATTCGCAGAGCACCAGAAGATTTTCCTGTTTTAAAGAACAATCACTATGGTCAATTGACGGGACAAATGGATATTTTACCCAAGCCTAAGGAAGCTAAAATTCCGATGCTGATAACCGGTTCCAGCCGGCAAACGATGGAGTGGAATGCGGAACATGGTGACGGCTGGATGTATTATCCAAGACCTATGATACAGCAGGCGTACACGATTTCCGAGTGGCGTCGGGAGATTGCGAAATATCACGATTTTGATAAACCTTTTATGCAGCCTTTGTACGTGATTTTAGAAAAAGAGGATGATTTTAAACCACAGCCTATTCAATTGGGTTTTAGAATTGGCGCAAAATATTTAATCGAATATTTTAACCAAATTCAGAAAATCGGGGTAAACCATGTGGCCATCAACCTTCGTTTCAATGCAAGAAATATAGAAACAACGCTGGAAGAATTGGCGGAAAAAGTACTACCCCATTTTAACTAGAAAATAAAAAAAGAAACGATATGAAAAAGACCATTTTGATCACTGGCAGTACCGACGGTATTGGAAAGTTGGCCGCGTTAAAACTTGCAAAAGACGGTCACGAAATTTATGTACACGGTAGAAATGCAGATAAATTAAAAACCGTCATTTCCGAGATAAAAGCTGCTTCAAACAACGATACCATAAATGGCTTTGTAGCAGATTTTTCTGATTTGGGAGCGGTCCAAAATATGGCTAATCAAGTCAATCGAGACCTGTCAAAAATGGACGTACTCATCAATAATGCAGGCGTTTATAAAAGTCGGGTAACCAAAACAAAAGACGGTTTCGATATTCGTTTTTCGGTAAACTACCTTGCTCCATTTCTATTGACCAAGGCGGTATTACCCTTGCTCAAAAAAGGAGATGCACCGAGAATCATCAATTTAAGTTCTGCGGCACAGGCGCCGGTTTCTCTGGAAGCATTAAAAGGAGATATTGCCCTTTCAGAAATGGAAGCCTATTCTCAGAGTAAGTTGGCTTTGACAATGTGGAGTATTCATTTAGCAGAAAACGAGCCTGATTTAACGGTAATCCCAGTAAATCCAGGTTCTTTATTGAATACGAATATGGTAAAAGAGGGCTGGGGATTTCACAGGTCATCAGCTGATAAAGGAAGAGATATATTGTATGATTTGGCGGTAGCGGAGAAATATAATAATGCGTCAGGAAAATATTTTGATAATGACCGGGGTGGTTTTGGGGCAATTCATCCTGCGGGGAACAATGACGAGGCGGTTCAGCTCCTGATCAAAAATACTAATTTTCTTGTATCTTACCAGGAATGAATTCAGTACCATTTAAATTTAGGGAAGCCAATCAATATATAGGTTGGATATTGGCCGTTGGCGTAGCGTTAGGAATTGCCAACTATGCTTTAGGAATTTGGCCCACCTTGGGACAGAGTTTAGTCCAGCAAATTATCATGAGTTTTATCATCGGATATTCACTCCTGGTGGTGGTTTCTAATGCTCCGATATGGTTTATAAAAAAGAAACTAACCACTAAATATTTTTTTCTGTTTTTTATTTTCGTGCTCATTGGATTGATTGGAACAGAAATAGAATATATGGTCCGAAGTTTCTTATTTCAGAATGGTGCGTATCAATTTTTAGATGGTGGGGGTACCTATCTGTTCAATGCTATTTTAAGTGCGATACTGGGTTATTCAACGTACTCATTATTTCAACAAAAAAGCAAAGCAAAGCTTTCAGCTTCATCCCATCCCGAAACTACTTCACACCTCACCGCACTACCAAAACTACAAGAACATATCCAGAATATTCCTATCAAAAAAGGAGAGATCGTCACTTTATTTCCAATCAAAGAGATTATTTATTTTGAAGCCTACGATAATTATTCGTTTCTATTTGATATTCACGGAGCGAAGCATTTATGTGGATATTCTCTGGTCTATTTAGAAAAAAAGCTAGATGATAATTTTATTAGGGTTCACCGTAAATATATGCTGCATCGTCACCAAATAGCTCAAATCCAACCACATTTGAAAGGAAGATTTATCATTACTTTTGGGGATAAAAAACAATCTTCCATCATCAGTAGCGCTTCTTATACTGAGATTATCAAGGAGCTGACTAAATTGTGAATCCATTCACCCATTCTCTGTCTATTTTCACCATTTAAACGGACCGTTTCGCCAAAAACACCTTTAAAACATCCTTATTTTCTAAGAGATTGCACTTGAATCAAATCTTAGATTATGCTCCACGAATTCAATATTTTAGTCCATATTTCCACTGGAATTCTGGCCATTTTTGTGGCCCTTTTTGCTTATGCTACAAACAAGGGAAGTTCCAAACATAAAATCGCAGGTCGTATTTTCCTGTTCCTGATGGCCGCGGTCATCATCACTGCGTTTAATGGCGTCCTGATATTCAGAGATCGTCCATTTTTGACAGTTGTTACCTTCCTGAGTTTTTACACTTCCTATTCGGGATATCGCGTTTTAAAAACCAAAGAAAAGGGATTTCAGTTGATAGATTTTATCATCATGTGCTTTGTTTTGGTCGTAGCGATTATGTTTGTTCGGAAAATACAATCTGCTAATATCCTCTGGCACGGATCGGTAGTTTATTACTTATTATTCTATTTGTTTTTAATCGTTACATTTGACCTACTCCGATATTTAAAACCAAAAATAATCACCCATCCAAAGTTTTGGGTTTATGATCATATTTATAGAATGACCGCATCATTTAGTGCCTTAATTTCCGCTGGAGCAGGTACTGTATTCAGCAAATGGGAACCCTACAATCAAATCGTCCCGGCCGTGCTTACTACCCTATGGCTCGTCGGGTGTTTGTTTTATTTTTCTAAATATGCCAGGGTTGATGGAAATTAGTTAAGAGCTACTTTTTTCGAACGAGGAGGATGTTCGCAGTTCCAGAAATGTTTTATTAGAAACAATGGTCTTTTAATAGAAAAAGCACCTAGTGCCTTGGGATCAAAGTAAAGGATACCTTAGGCGAGACTATTTTTTTATCAAACAATGCGCGCAGAAGGAGGATAGCCGTAGCTACCCGACTGATAAGCAAAGAAGTATAATGAAAAAAGAGACCGCTTAAGGTGTCGGTTATTTAG